>NZ_LTCZ01000101.1:57720-84142 GCF_001583455.1 Rhodococcus sp. LB1
CCGGACCCGAGCTACCACGGCGTCGTCTACTCCGAACTCGGACCGCCTGCGTTCGCGCTCAAGGCTCGCGTGCAGCTGCTTCGCGACCTCGGTTCGGCGATCTCCCCGTTCAACGCGTTCCTCATCGCGCAGGGCCTCGAGACGCTGAGCCTTCGCATGGAACGACACGTGTCCAACGCGACCGCCGTCGCGCAGTACCTGGAGGCGCGACCGGATGTCGTGTCCGTCGGATACGCCGGGCTCCCGTCGTCGCCCTGGCACGACCGGGCCAAGCAGATCGCGCCGAGGGGTGCGGGCGCCATCGTGACGTTCGAACTGGCCGGCGGCATCGACGCGGGCAAGAAGTTCGTCAACGCGCTCACCCTCCACAGCCACGTCGCGAACATCGGCGACGTGCGCTCGCTGGTGATCCACCCGGCGTCCACCACACACTCCCAGCTGACCCCCGAGGAGCAGGCCGCCAGCGGCGTTACCCCCGGACTGGTCCGCCTGGCTGTCGGCATCGAAGGGATCGACGACATCATCGCCGATATCGAGACCGGACTTACGGCGGCGGCATCTTGACCGTGAGCGCTGTACAGAACCTGCCCGTGGCGGACGGACGCCTCGGCACCATCGACATCGGATCGCTCGAGCTCGAGAGCGGAACAGTGATCCCGTCGGTGTCCCTTGCCGTGCAGCGATGGGGTGAGCTGTCCCCCAACCGGGACAACGTCGTGCTCGTCGAGCACGCCCTCACCGGTGACTCCCACGTCACCGGACCCGTCACCGACGAGCACCCCTCCCCCGGATGGTGGACCGGAATGGTCGGTCCGGGTGCGCCGATCGACACCGACGAGTGGTGCGTCGTCGCGACCAACGTCCTCGGTGGCTGCCGCGGCACCACCGGTCCCGGTTCGATCGCCGAGGACGGGCGCCCGTGGGGCAGCCGCTTCCCGGAGATCTCCATCCGCGACCAGATCGCGGCCGAGAAGAAGTTCACCGACCTGCTGGGCATCGACAAGGTGGCGTCCGTCGTCGGTGGTTCGATGGGCGGAATGCGCGCGCTCGAGTGGGCCGTCACGTACCCGGACCAGGTGGCGTCGGCGCTCGTACTCGCGGTCGGGGCCCGCGCGACCGCCGACCAGATCGGCACGCAGACCACCCAGATCGCGGCCATCACCAGCGACCCCGACTGGCAGGGCGGCGACTATCACGGCACCGGCCGGATCCCCCGGGCCGGTCTGCGCATCGCCCGCCGGATCGCGCACCTGACGTACCGCACCGAGAGCGAACTCGACTCCCGGTTCGCGAACTCGCCGCAGGACGGCGAGGACCCGTGGCGCGGCGGACGGTACTCCGTCGAGAGCTACCTCCAGCACCAGGCCGACAAGCTGGTCGGCAGGTTCGACCCGAGCACGTACGTGCTGCTGTCCGAGGCCATGAACCGGCACGACGTGGGCCGCGGTCGCGGTGGCATCGCCGCGGCACTGGGGACGATCACCGCCCCCGTCATCGTGGGCGGCGTCGACTCCGACCGTCTGTACCCGATCCGCCTGCAGGAGGATCTGGCCGACGACATCCCCACCTGCGACGGTCTGCGGGTGCTCAACTCGCGGGACGGCCACGACGGGTTCCTCACCGAGGCCGCCGCCGTCGCGAAACTGCTCTCCGAGACGATGCAACTGGCACGCGCCGGACGCTGACACCGGCGCCGGACGACGCCCGCTCGGACCGCTAGTCGGTTCCGAGCGGGTCGATCGACACGGCCAGCCACACGATCGCGCCCCCGACGGCCACGAGCGCGCCCACGTCGAAAGGCTTGCTCCGCACCGCGAGCAGTCCGACGCGCTCCGACGGCATCATCAACCGGAAGACCGCCGCGAGCAGCGTGGCGACACCGAACACGAACGCGCCTCGTCGCCACCGATCCGCAAGCACGAACACGACGGCCACGACGATGACGACGAGGACTGCGAGCATCGGCAGATTCTTCTTCGCGAACTGCCCCCAGTCGGCCATGTCAGCCGAGAGACGCTGCGACACGCTCGGCCCGCTCCACGACGTTGGTCAGCAGGAACGCACGGGTGAGCGGCCCGACGCCACCGGGGTTCGGGGACAGGAAGCCGGCGACCTCGGCGACGTCCGCCGCCACGTCGCCGCGCAGTCCGTCCTCGGTGCGGCTCACACCCACGTCGAGCACCGCGGCACCGGGCTTGACCATGTCGGCCGTGACCAGACCGGGAACACCCGCGGCCGCGATCACGATGTCGGCGCGGCGGACCTCCGCTCCGAGGTCCCGCGTACGGGTGTGGCAGAGGGTGACGGTGGCGTTCTCGCTGCGCCGGGTGAACAGCAGACCGATCGGGCGACCCACGGTGACACCGCGACCGACGACGACGACGTGTGCACCCTCGATCGGCACCTCGTACCGGCGCAGCAGGTGCAGGATTCCGCGCGGCGTGCACGGCAGCGGCGCTTCCTTGCCCAGCACCAGCCGGCCCAGGTTGACCGGGTGCAGGCCGTCGGCGTCCTTGTCGGGGTCGATGCGCTCGAGGGCGGCGTTCTCGTCGAGCTGCTTCGGCAGCGGGAGCTGCACGATGTAGCCGGTGCAGTCCGGGTTGGCATTGAGCTCGTCGATGGTGGCGTCGAGCTTCTCCTGCGTGATGTCGCCGGGCAGGTCGCGGCGGATCGAGGTGATCCCGACCTTCGCGCAGTCGTTGTGCTTCCCGCGCACGTAGGCGGCCGACCCCGGGTCGTCGCCCACCAGAACGGTGCCGAGACCGGGCGTGATGCCCTTGTCCTTCAGGGCGCTCACCCGCACCTTCAGGTCTTCGAAAATCTCGTCGCGGGTCGCCTTGCCATCGAGGATCGTTGCAGTCACGTGCCCCATTCTCTCAGGTTCGCCATACGCGCGTCAGGTCGGTTCCACCACGAGCCCGTTGGCCGTCGCGTACGCGATGGCCTGGGTGAGTTCGATCTGCGCCTTGTCCAGCGAGACCGCCGTCCACAAGTTCGCGTCGATGCGGGCGCCGCGCAGGTCCGCGCCGTCGAATTTCGCGCCGCCGGTGCGGGCGCCGAACAGGTCGGCCGAGCGGAGCACGGCGCGCCGGAGGTCCGTGCGGACGAGGTTGGCCTCCCGGAACCGGCAGTCCGTGAAATCGAGTCCGCGCAGGTCCGCGCCGCCCAGCGACGCGAGCGTGAAATCACACTCGTCGAAGACCATCGGGCGCAGCCGGCAGTTGTCGAATTCCGACCCGAGGAAGCTGCAGTTACGGAACTCGCTGTGCCACAGCGTCGTTCTGGTGAACGAGCACGAGCGGAACGCCGTCCCCACATGACGCGACTCGGCGAGGTCGGCGCCCGTGAAATCGCAGTCGGTGAAGATCACCGACTCGGTGCGGAGTTCACTCAGGTCGGCGTCACGGAAGTTGCATTTCGTGTAGTGCCGCCGCTGCCAGTTCTGCGCGGGGAGTCGTGCGTCGCCGTAGTCCTCACCCACCACCTTTTCTACCGGATCCATGCGTCCATCATGCCGTCTCGCGGTGTGCCCCTAAGCTGTGCGGGTGTTCCGAGTGATGTTCCACGAACCCCGAATCCCACCCAACACCGGCAACGCCATCCGCATGGTGGCAGGCACCGGGTGCGAACTGCACCTCGTGGGTCCACTCGGATTCGACCTGTCCGAGCCGAAACTCAAACGCGCCGGACTCGACTACCACGACCTGGCGTCGGTGACCGTGCACGAGAACCTGGAGGCGGCCTGGGCTGCGCTGGAGCCTGCGCGGGTGTACGCCTTCACCGCGCACGCCACCGTGTCGTACGCCGACATCGCCTACCAACCCGGCGACGTTCTGCTGTTCGGTCCCGAACCCACCGGACTGTCGGAGGAAGTGCTGGCCGATCCCCACGTGACGGAGCGGCTCCGCATCCCCATGCTGCCCGGCCGGCGATCGCTGAACCTGTCGAACGCCGCCGCCCTCGTCACGTACGAGGCGTGGCGGCAGCACGGATTCAGCGGGGCCGCGCTGTAGCTCCGACGGCTGCGGCCCCGACACCCGCGCCCGCGCCGGCACCGAGCGCGATGTCCAGGAAATCGCGCGCCGCACCCTGAACACCGCGCACCGGGTCCCAGACGGCGGAGAGCCGCCGCGGAAGCGTCAACCCCTCCACCTGAACGGAGGCGAGCCTGCCGTCCGTCAGGTCGGCGGCCACCGCCAGCGACGACAGCACCGCCGGAGCGTTACCCGCCACGACCGCCGCTTTCACCGCCGTGCACGACGTCAACTCGAGCAACGGCGGGACGCACTGCGGCACCGCGTTCTCCAGGGTGGTGCGTGTTCCGGAACCGGACTCCCGCTGGATCATCGGCGTCGCGGCGAGTTCGGACACGGGAATCGGCGACCGTCGGACCCATTCGTGCTCCGGCGGCACCACGACCACGAGGTGGTCGCGGCCGATCTCCCGCACCTGCAGCCCCGCCGGAATGTCCGGACCCTCGACGAACCCGAGATCCGCCTCACCGGACAGCACCCGGGCGGTCACCTCGGACGAGTTGAGCAGCCGCACGTTGGTGACCACGTTCGGGTACTTGCGCCGCATCGCGACGGTCCACCCGGGGACCAGGTACTCGGCGATCGTCATGCTGGCCGCCACCGTCAGCCCGGCCTGCCGCTCGCCGCGCAGCGCCGCGACTCCCGACGCCAGTTCCTCGGCCGTGGCGAGGATGTGGCTCGCCCATTCGAGGATGAGTGCGCCCTCCGACGTGGGCCGCACCCCGCTGGCACCGCGGCTGAACACCTTGATACCGAACTGCCGCTCGGCCGAACGCACCCGGGCGCTGACGGCCTGCTGGCTGAGCCCGTGTTCGCGCCCCGCCGCGCCCATGCTTCCGAGCCGCTCGACGGACAGCAGGACGTCGAGGGCACTGAGTTCGGGCACTCGGGGAGACAGCGGCACAACCCAAGGCTAGTCCCACAAACGCGATTTGTGGGTATTCAACCACAAGCCTTCTACCGGCCACGACGATGCGTCGGCAAGCTCTAGGTATGACCCCGAATTGGTTCGCAGCAGTGATGGGCACCGGCATCCTCGCAGTCGTCGCCGCGGCATTTCCGGCCGGCCTTCCGGTCGCCCGGACGGCCGGCGAGATCTTCTGGCTGATCGCGGTGACGCTGCTCGTCGTGCTGACGACCGCACTGGCGCGGCACTGGATCCGTCGCCGTGACGACGCACTCGCGGACGCGCGCAGCCACACGATGTTCCCGTTCTACGGCGCCGTGTCGATGGCGGTGCTGACGGTCGGAGCCGGCACCGGATCCGCCGGTCGCGAACTTCTCGGCGGTGTCGCCGTCCCCGCGTCGGCCATCCTGTGGACGGTCGGGACCGTCATCGGGCTCGTCACCTACGTCGTGATGGCGCGCCGGCTGACCCGGCCCCACCAGGTGACCCCGGTGCCGTCCTGGCTCATGCCCGTCGTGCCGCCCATGGTGTCGGCCGCCACCGGTGCCGCACTGGTCAAGCACCTCCCGGACGGCGCACCGCAGATCGCGATGCTGGCGGTCTGCTACACACTGTTCGCGCTGGCGCTGGGCGCCGCGCTGACCGTCGCCGTCGTCGTCGGACGCCATTTGCTGAGCAACGGGCTCCCCGACACCCCGCTCGTGCCCACGCTCTGGATTCCGCTCGGCGTGATCGGACAATCGGTGGCGGCGATCAATCTGCTCGGCGGGGCATCCGGCCACACGTGGCTCCACTCGGTGGGCGTGGTCTACGGGACCACGGTCGGCGCACTCGGCATCCTCGCCCTCGTGACCCTGGTGACGGTGACCGCCAGAGCTTTTCGCCGCGGGTTGACGTTCACGCCCAGCTGGTGGAGTTTCACGTTCCCCGTTGGCACCTGCGCGCTGGGCGCGAACTCGCTGGGCGGCGCGCTGGACTCGGTCGTGATCGTCGGCGCAGGCGTGACCCTGTGGTGCGCGCTCGTCCTGATCTGGAGCACCGTCGCGGTCCGCACACTGCGGCACGCCGCCGGGCAACGGGGTGGGCGCGTGGTCCGCGACGACCCCGCGGCCCACGCCCTCAGCGCGGTCCGCTGACCGCGAACCGTGATGCGGGTGTCAGGCGCCCGACTCGACGGGACGTCCGGACTGCATCCACGCGGACGTCCCGCCCGCGACCGACACGGCGTTGATCCCCCGCGCGTTCAGGTACTCCGCCGCCTGCAGGCTCCGGCCGCCCACCCCGCAGATCACGTAGACGACCTCGGCTTCCGGGATCTCGTCCACGCGCGCGACGAACTCACTGAGCGGAATCAGCGTCACACCCGGCACCCGCGCCTGGGCGTACTCGTCGGCTTCGCGCACATCGATGACGGGGGCACCCGACGCCAACGCGCCGTCCAGGGCATTCAGGTCGACTTCGATCATTGCGTCTTCGCCTCTTCTCGTTCCGGCGCCGGGCCCGGCGGTGGGCCGGGCGGCCTGTTGTACATCCGGCGCAGACGGTACGCGCCGTACACGACCAGTGCGATGACGGCCACGAAACCGAACCAGGGAATCAGCGCCCCCACGACCACGGCACCGCCCTTGAGCGCCGACAGCAGGGCGTGCCAGCCCGCGACGAGCCCTTCCCAGAAGTTGTCCGGACCGGGACTGGGCTGCTCGGCATCCGTGGTGGTGACGTCGATCATGAGTGTCGCCAATGCCACCTGGTCGCTCAGCGACCGCTTCTGGGCGGTGAGGCTGTCCAGTTCGCCCTGACGCTCCGACAACGCCCTCTCGGCCTCGATCAGATCCGCGGTGTTCGCCGCCGACGTGATGAGCCCCTGCAGCCGGGTGACGGACGCCGTCAACGCGCCGATCCGGGCGTCGAGATCCTGCGACTGCATCGTCACGTCGCTCTTCGTGACGCTGACGCTGGTGACCTTGCCCAGTTCCCGCAGATCGTCCAGCGTTCGGGTGAGCGAATCGGCGGGCACGCGGATGGTGAGGGAACTGCTCGCGTCCTGATCGTCGGAGCCGGGCTGTTCGGTGAGCTGGTCGACGCGTCCGCCCAGATCGTCGACCTTGTCCACGATCTGCCTGCCGACGGCCACCGGGTCGTCCGCCGTGAGCGCGACCTGACCGGTGATGATCTCCTGGCGGTCGGTGGGCGCCTGGTCCTTCGCGGGTTGCTGTACTGCGCCACCGATCTCCATCTGGCTCGAGTCCCCCGGTGTCGGGGCGGGCGACGGTTGGGAGGAATCACTGCCGGGACCACCACACCCCGCGAGCGCCAGCGAAGCCACGACGATCGCCGACAAGACGTATCTCCTCATGTCCGAATGCTAGCGGTGCCCGCTCATCTGAAGTCCCTGGATTTGGCGGACACCCGCAAATCCATCAGCTGCAGCCGATCCGCCACCACCGTCACCGCCCCCTCCGCGTTCTGCACCTTGCCGCGGACCAGCAGTGCGGGCGCCGTGTTGGCGAGCTTGCGGTACTTCGCCCACAACCCCACCGAACACACCACGTTGACCATCCCGGTCTCGTCCTCGAGGTTGATGAACGTGACCCCCGCGGCCGTCGCCGGGCGCTGCCGGTGGGTCACCGCCCCACCCACCAGAACCCGGTCGCCGTCGGGGACATCGAGCAGGTGCGCCGCCGGGACCACCCCGAGCGCGTCGAGTTGCGGGCGCAGGAACTGGGTAGGGTACGTGTCCGGGGACACCCCGGTGGCCCACACGTCCGCCGCGGCCAGTTCGAGATCGCTCATCCCCGGCAGGGTCGGCGCGCGGGTGGACGCCCCGATCCCCGGCAGCCGGTCGCGGCGCTCCCCCGCCGCGGCGCCCGCCGCCCACAACGCCTCCCGGCGGGACAACCCGAAACTGTCGAGAGCACCTGCGGTGGCCAGCGATTCGGCTTGCGCCGTGCTCAGTTCCACCCGGCCGGTGAGGTCGAGGAACGACGTGTACGGCCCTCCGTCGCCGCGGGATTCGACGATCCGCTCGGCCAGCGCGGTCCCGATGTGCCGCACCTCCCCGAGCCCGAGACGCACCTCCGTCCCGCCCGCCTCGACGGTGGCGTGGGCGAGACTCGCATTGATGTCCGCGCCGTGCACCTGCACCCCGTGCCTGCGGGCGTCGGCCACCAGCGACTGCGGCGAGTAGAACCCCATCGGCTGCGCCCGCAGCAGACCGGCGCAGAACGCCGCCGGGTGATGCAACTTGAACCACGACGAATAGAACACCAGGGCGGCGAAACTCTGCGAATGACTTTCGGGGAAACCGAAATTCGCGAAGGCGTACAGCTTCTCGTAGATCCGGTCGGCCACATCGTCGCCGATCCCGTGCATCTCCCGCATGCCCTGGTAGAGCCGCCCCCTCAGCCGTTCCATCTTCTCGGGCGACCGCTTGGAACCCATGGCCCGGCGGAGCTGGTCGGCCTCGGCCGGGCTGAAACCCGCGACGTCGACCGCCATCTGCATCAACTGCTCCTGGAACAGCGGCACACCCAGCGTCCGCTTCAACGCCTTCTCCAGGGACGGGTGGTCGTAGGTCACCGGTTCGAGCTTGTTGCGGCGTCGGATGTACGGGTGCACCGATCCGCCCTGGATCGGACCGGGGCGGATGAGCGCCACCTCCACCACCAGGTCGTAGAAGTTCCGCGGTTTCAGCCTCGGCAGGGTGGCCATCTGGGCCCGCGACTCCACCTGGAACACCCCCACCGAATCCGCCCGCTGCAACATCTCGTAGACGGCCTCCTCGGAGAGGTCCAGCTGCGCCAGATCCACCTCGATGCCCTTGTGCTCGGCCACGAGGTCGATCATGTAGTGCAGCGCGGACAGCATGCCGAGGCCCAGCATGTCGAACTTCACCAGACCCACCGCCGCGCAATCGTCCTTGTCCCACTGCAGCACACTGCGGTTCTCCATGCGCGCCCACTCCACCGGGCACACGTCGGCGATCGGCCGGTCACAGATCACCATGCCGCCCGAGTGGATGCCGAGGTGCCGCGGAAACCCCTCGATCTGAGCGGCCAGTTCGAGGACGGCGGGCGGAATGTCGGTGCCGACCTCCTTCCCGATGCCACCCCAGCGGCTGACCTGTTTGCTCCACGCGTCCTGCTGCCCCTGCGAGAAACCCAGCGCCCGGGCCATGTCCCGCACCGAGGACTTTCCGCGGTACGTGATGACGTTCGCCACCTGCGCCGCGTACTGGCGGCCGTACTTGGCGTAGACGTGCTGGATGGCCTCCTCCCGCCGATCGGATTCGATGTCGACGTCGATGTCCGGCGGGCCGTCGCGTTCGGGCGAGAGGAAACGTTCGAACAGCAGTTTGTTGCGGACGGGATCCACGTTGGTGATGCCGATGGCGTAGCAGACGGCGGAGTTGGCCGCCGAACCCCTTCCCTGGCAGAGAATGTCGTTGTTCTTGCAGAACGACACGATGTCGTGGACCACCAGGAAGTAGCCCGGGAAGTTCAGCCCGGTGATGATGTCCAGTTCGTGCTCGATCTGCCGGTAGGCCTCCGGGCGGTCCGCCGGCGCACCGTAACGGCGGCGCGCCCCGTCCATCGTGAGCTGCCGCAGCCAGCTCGCCTCGGTGTGCCCGTCGGGCACGTCGAACGGTGGCAGTTGCGGCGCGATGAGCCGCAGGTCGAACGCACACTCCAGCCCGAGGTGCGCGGCACCGCGCACGGCTTCCGGGTATGCGGCGAAGAGGTGCGCCATCTCCTCACCGGACCGCAGGTGCGCTCCCCCGGCGGGCGCCAGGTGCCCGGCCGCGTCGTCGAGGCTCTGCCGGGCCCGGACTGCGGCCATCGCCATGGCCAGCCTCCGGCGCGGCGGTCCCGCGAAGTGCGCCGCCGTGGACGCGATCACCCGAAGTCCGTGCTGCTGTGCGAGTTCGGCGAGGTCGGCGTTGCGCTCACCGTCCTCCGCGATGCCGTGATGGGTGAGTTCCACCGTGACCCGGTCGGCCCCGAACCGGTCGATCAGCTCCCGCAGCCGGGCGGCCGCGGCGTCCGGGCCACCGTCGGCCAGCGCCTGACGCACATGCCCCTTCCGGCACCCGGTCAGGATCTGCCAGTGCCCCCCGGCCGCGTCGGTGAGACGGTCGAGGTCGTAGCGCAGCTTGCCCTTCTCCCCGCCCGCGAGATGCGCCGCCGCGATTTCCCGGGAGAGCCGCCGGTACCCCTCCTGACCTCGCGCCAGTACCAGCAGATGCGCGTCGTCCAACGTCAGTTCGGACCCGAACACGGTGCGCATGTTCAGTTCCTTCGCCGCCTCCGCGAACCGGACCACACCGTAGAACCCGTCGTGGTCGGTGAGTGCGATGGCCTCGAGACCGAGCCGGACGGCCTCCTCCACCAACTCTTCCGGCGGGGAGGCACCGTCGAGGAAACTGAACGCCGAGTGCGCGTGGAGTTCGGCGTACGGAACGGTGGAGCCGGCGCGCTCCTGACGGCCCGCCCGGTACTCCCCCCGCTTGCGGGACCACGCGGGGCTGTCCCCGCCGTCGCCCGGATACAGCGACTCCGGGCTGACCCGCCCCGGCCTGCCCGACAAGACGCGCTCCATCTCGGACCACGTCGGCGGACCGTTTCCCCAACCCATCTGGCACACCTCTTCATGTCGCGCACGTGCCGTGCCGTGCCGAAATCATGGAAGATGCCGCTGGGGAAGGCGCATCATTCGAACGGGAGTTCGAACTCATTCAGTTTGCCATCACCCGCGCGGACCGGTCAACGCGGGCCACCCGGATTTCACGTCACGAGCGCGGCCAGACCTCTCAGACGGTCCTCGGCCGGCCTCCTCGGGCAGCTCACACACTTGCCCGACCCGGGGGTCTCGTAGATCAGGCAGCACGACGCGCGCTGCGTGAACCGGCTCGACAGTGCCCCGGCCCGGACGTCGACGAACCGCGGGTCCGGCATCACCACACCGCCGCGGCGGAGTGCGTCCACCAACCCCCGGGCGAAGATGCTGCCGCGTGCGCGATCGCCGCACGCCGTTCCCGCGTCGAGCGCCCGGTTGGCGATCGAATCCGTCGTGATCGCCCACATCGCGGCCCGCCGCACCCCGGACGCCTCGGCGAGAGCGTCGATGATCGGCGTCAGTGCGGCGGCCATCTCGGACGCCAGCTCCGACAGCCCCTCGGTGACCGGCAGTGCCGACGACGCGGTCAGGCCGCCGAGGTACCCGTCGTCCCGCAGGAATGCCACGGCGTCGCCGAGCCGCGGCCGGGCGGCGACCCCCGTGACGAGCGCGGTCGCGATCGGAATCCCGGTCAGTGTCGAGCTGGCCGAATACCACCACAGGGTGCCGTTGACCCGGGGATCGTCGCTGCCCCACCGCCTCGCAGTGTCCTCGACCCGGTCCGCGAGCCAGCCGGGATCGGTCAAGCGCACGGCCGGGAACGAGGAGGCGCCGGAGTACTCGATCTGGTCGGCGATCATCGGGACGCGGCGGGCGGTCAGCTCGTACACACGCCGCAGTTGCTCATCCATCGGCCAACCCCAGGATCTCCATCGACAACCGCGGCGTCGACCGCACGATCGCGCGGATGCCGAACACCCCGCCGAGGACGGCGTCGTCCAGCACGTCGGCGGGCGGACCGGTGCTGATCACCCGTCCATCGTGCATCACGGCCAGCGTGTCGCAGTACTCGACGGCCAGCCGGAGGTCGTGCATGGTCACGACGATCGCCAGACCGTCGCACGCGAGGTCGCGCAGCAGGTTCATCACCGTCAGCTGATGCCGCAGGTCGAGGTGGTTGGTGGGTTCGTCGAGCAGCAGGACCCTCGGCTGCTGCGCGAGCGCCCGGGCGATCGACACCCGCTGACGCTCCCCGCCCGACAGTGCCTGGACGTCGCGACCGGCGAGTTCGGCCAGCCCCACCTGACGGACGCACGTTTCGACGATCTCGCCGTCGGCGCCGTTCGCCCGTTCGAACCAGCCCCGGTGCGGGACGCGTCCGAGCGAAACGGATTCGCGCACAGTCAGTCCCGCAGACACCCGCGGTTCCTGGGTGCTCGCCCCGATTGTGCGGGCCAGTTCCCGCCGGCCCAGATCGGCTGCGTCCGCTCCGTCGACGACGACGGCACCCCCGGTCGGGGTGAGCGCGCGGTAGCAGCAGCGCAGCGCGGTGGTCTTCCCGGAACCGTTGGGCCCGACCAACGCCAGCATCTCACCGGGACGCACGGAGAAGTCGACGCCGTGCAGCACCTCCCGCGACCCGAGTTCGGCGCGGACCCGTTGCAGACTCAGCGCGGTCACCGATCGGCCCTCCGATACTGCCGGTAGAGCATCCACACGAAGATCGGCGCTCCCACGAGCGCGGTGACGACACCCACCGGAACCTCGATGCTCCGCGCGACCGACCGCGCGGCCGTGTCCGCCGCGACCATCGCGATCGCGCCGAGGAACGCGACGACGGGCAGCAGCCTGACCGCCCGTGCACCGACGACGTATCCGGCCAGGTGCGGCACCAGCAGACCGATGAAGCCGATGCCGCCCGCGACGGACACGGCGGCCCCGGCCAGCATCGACACACCGAGCAACTGCACCACGCGGAAGCGCCGCACGTTCATGCCGAGGGCGGCGGCGCCGTCATCTCCCGCCTGCAGCAGGTCGATACGGCTCGCGCTCAGCATCATCGCGGCCCCCACCGTCGCGAGTGCCACGGCCGGGAAGATCGCCGTCGACCAGCGCGAGTCACCGAAACCGCCCGCCAGCCAGTGCATCACCGAACTCAGTTGATGCTCGTCTGCGACGACCAGGATCGAGAACGTGATGAGAGCCGAGAACACCTGCGCCGACGCGACACCCACGAGGATGACGGCCGTCGGCTGCGGATACCGTCCGCCGATCGCCAGCGACAGGAACAGCGGCACCATCGCGCCCAGGAACGCCGCGACGGGAATGGTGAACGAGCCGAGCGCTCCCACCCCGAGCCCGAGCACCGTCACCACCACCACGCCGAAACCTGCACCCGAGGACACGCCGAGCAGATAGGGATCGGCCAGTGGATTGCGGGTCACCGCCTGCGCCACGGCGCCTGCCAGGGCCAGCGCCGCACCGACTGCCGCCGCGGTCAGCGCCCGCGGCAGCCGGGAGTCGAGGACGATCGACTCCCGCGCCTGCGACCACCAGGACTCGAATGCGCCGGGTGCCACCCGGTGCGCGACGATCGCCCAGACGTCGCCGACCGGGATGCGCACCGAACCGAACGACACCGCGAGGCCGACGACGAACAGGGTCGTCAGTGCGAGCAGCACCATCAGGCCCACCAAGCCGAGGCGTGCGCGGGCCGGGTGCGGCGCCTGCGCCGGTGGTGCCGCACGTTCTGCGGTGACGGTCATCGCGCGCCGACGACGTCCGGATGCAGTGCCCGCGCGATCGTCTCCACCGACCGCACCAGGCGCGGGCTCTCGAAGAAGTCGTCGAGCGGCACCACGACGAACCGGCCGGCCTTCACTGCGGGTGTCGTCGACATGATCGGGTGCGATTTCAGGAAGTCGATCTTCGCCTGAGCACTCGTCGTGCCGTAGTCGAGGACGACGATCGCCTCCGGGGCGCGTTCACCGATGATCTCCCAGGTGGACTTCGAATACGGCTTCTCCCCCTCTGCGAAGAGGTTGGCCGCACCCGCGTGGTCAGCGATCAGCTGGCCGACTCCCACCCCGCCGATCGTCAGCGGGACGTCCTCGCCGGAATCGTAGAAGAACGTCGGAACCGGGGCGGTGCCCGCGATCTCGTCGCGCACTGCCCGCAATCCGGACGTCACCCGGTCGGTGATCGCCCGTGCCTGGTCCGGGACTCCGAGGATCTCGCCGAGCTGCATGTAGTCGCTGCGCAGCAGACCGATGTCGGGGAAACCCTGCCCGCAGTACTCGGAGAACAGGAAGGTGGGAATGCCCTGGTCGCCGAGGGATTCGCGCGACCGCCCCTCCTTCTCGTCGAACGCGCTCCGCATTCCGCCGACCACCAGGTCGGGGTCGAGGTCGAGGATCTGCTCCCGGGTCGGGTATTCCTTCGCGAGTTTCGGGATCTTCGCGAAGGCGTCCGCGAACTCCGGCAGCGGGGTCGCGTCGCCGTAACCCGTGCCGACGATGCGGTCGCCGGCCCCCATCTCGATCAGCACCTCGGTGACGTGATCGTTCATGCTGACGATGCGCTGGGGCGGGGCGTCGAACGTCTCCGTTCGATCGCAGTTGGTGACGGACACCGGCTCGGCGAAGGATTCGGCGGAAGCGGTCTGCCCCACGGACTCCCCGCGCGAACAGCCGGCGACCACCAGCGCGGCCACAGCGAGCGTGACCAGACCGGTACTTCTGAACAACTGACCGTGCATGTAAACCTCATTGCGGCTCAGAGCCACGAATGAGAAGTCAGCAGACGCCCTGTGCGGCGCCTGCAGGACTCCGCTTCGTAGACCACGACGAAAAGGATGTCGCACACCCCACGCCGGGTAATCGGGCTCGCCACCGAAATGATCTGGTGGCCTACCGTTGCGGGTCAGCGCCGGATTCGGACCGGCTTCCCCCGTGCGTGTGGCTGCAAGTGCGATGCCGAGTATGCACGATTTGCCGGGAGCCGCATCACACCCCCGTCGGTGACACCCCGATCCGCACTACAGTCGGCAGTCGCAGCTGCCCGCCCCAGACACGCCGGAGATGACGCATGACACGTTGGGCCTCGACCGTTGTTTCACGCAAATGGTGGGTCCTGAGCCTCGCCGTCGTCGCCGTTCTGGTGAGCGGCGCGTGGGGCACCGGTGTCTTCGCGAAACTCAGCTCTGGCGGGTTCACCGATCCCGGTAGCGAATCCGCCGAAGTGGCCCGGATCGTCCAGGACAACCTGGGTCCGCAGACGCCGGACATCATCGCCATCTACACGGCACCCGACGGGAAGACCCTGGACGACATCGGTCCCGAGGTCACCGCGAGTCTCGACCGGTTCGCCGCCGAGGTGCCGACGTATTCCGTGACGTCGTACTGGACCGCGGACGCGGCGAGGAAGCAGCTGATGGTGTCGGAGGACGGCACCAAGGCATCGGCCGCGATCACCGTCGACCCCGACGCCGGGATCACCGCCGCCACGTTCGACGACCTGCTGCCGAAGCTCGAGGTGGAGGGCATCGACACCGAGTTCGCGGGCAATTCGGTGGTGGGTGTGGCGTTCAACAACCGGCTGCAACAGGACCTGGTGCTGGCCGAGGCGATCGCGCTCCCGATCACTCTCGTGTTGCTGGTCTTCATCTTCGGCGGACTGGTGGCCGCGGCCGTTCCGGTGTTCGTCGGGCTGCTCTCGATCTTCAGCGCCCTGGCCACCCTGCGCCTGCTGACCCTGTTCACCGACGTCAGTTCGTTCGCGATCAACGTGGCGTCCCTGCTCGGCCTGGGGCTCGCGATCGACTACGGCCTGTTCATCGTCGGACGTTTCCGCGAGGAACTGGAGTCCGGCGCCGACGTCGCGGAGGCGACGCGGCGCACCGTCCTGACCGCGGGCCGCACCGTGCTGTTCTCCGGTCTGCTTCTCGTGTGCGCGTTCTCGGGCATGCTCGTATTTCCGCAGGACGTGATCAAGTCGCTCGGGTTCGGTGCGATGGCCGCGGTCGCGAGCGCGGCGCTGCTGTCGCTCACCGCAGTCCCGGCACTGCTCGCGATCCTGGGTCATCGCATCAACGCACTGACCTGGCGCAAGGATGCGGCGCAGCGTGGGGAGGTTCGCGCCCGCACGTTCTGGGGCTCCGTCGTCACGTGGGTGATGCGGCGGCCGGTCGCCATCGCGGTCGGCATCGTCGTGGGGTTGATGGTCCTCGCCTCACCCCTGCTCAGCGCGTCACTCGGCGAGGTCACGTACACGGCGCTGCCGGAGAACGATCCCGCCCGCATCGCCACCGACACTCTCACCACCGAATTTCCCACCACCGGAAACGGCGCCACCCTCATTCTCCGGGGCACCGACGGCACGGCCCCGACCGCCGCCGACGGCGCCGCGGTCGCCCAGGCCGCCGGCCAGGTGGAGGGCATCGGGGCGGGCACCGTCGTCGCGTCCGGCAACGAGCTGGTCGCGGTCCAGGCCGTCTACTCCGAGGGCGTCACGACCGACGACCAGAGCGCCGCGGTGGACGGTCTCCGTGCCATCACGCCACCCGAGGGAACCGAACTCCTCGTCGGCGGCGGTCAGGCGACCGTCGACGACGGGAACGCGGCGATCGTGCACTGGATGCCGGTGATGATCGCGATCATGGTGGGTTCGACGCTCGTGCTGCTGTTCCTGGCGTTCGGCTCGGTGGTGCTGCCGATCAAGGCGGTCGCGATGGCGGGGCTGAGCCTCGCCGCCACATTCGGTGTGCTCACCTGGATCTTCGAGCTGGGCCACGGCGCAAGTCTGCTCGGGGTCAGTCCGGCGCCGCTGGAGGCGACGTTCGTGGTCCTCATCCTCGCCGTGGTCTTCGGCCTGTCGACCGACTACGAGGTCTTCCTGATGTCGCGCATGGTCGAGGCGCACGAGGCAGGCGCGACCACGGAGGAGGCGGTGCGCTTCGGCACCGAGCGCACGGGCCGCATCGTGACGGCCGCGGCGCTGCTGCTCGTGGTGGTGACCGGTGCGTTCACCATCTCCGGTCTGTCGATCATGCGGTTCCTCGGTGTGGGCATGATCGTCGCACTCGTCGTCGACGCGACGGTGGTCCGCATGCTCCTCGTTCCGTCCCTCGTGAAGCTGATGGGCGAGGCCAACTGGTGGGCCCCGGCCTGGATGAAGAAGGTGCACGCCAAGGTGGGTCTGGGCCACTAGTGCATTATCTTACTTTGGAGTAAGTTCGGGTCATGGCCACCTACCTCGTCACCGGCGGAACCGGATTCCTGGGTCGGCACGTGCTGCCCCTGATCCTCGACCGCGATGCATCAGCCGAGATCCACGTCCTCGTCCGGCGCGCGTCCGTTGCGCGCTGGGAGGCGCTCGTCGACGGCATGCCGGGCGGCGAACGGGTGCATCCACTGATCGGCGACCTGACCGAGCCCGGCCTCGGACTCACCTCGGTGCCGGCGGCCGACCACGTCCTGCACCTCGGCGCGATCTACGACCTCACGGCGGGCGACGAACAGGCCACCACGAACGTCGACGGCACCCGCTCGGTGATCGCGCTGGCCCGGGAACTGGATGCGACTCTGCATCACGTCTCGTCCATCGCCGTCGCGGGGGATCACGAAGGTCCTTTCAGGGAAACCGATTTCGATCTCGGGCAGGGATTCCCCACCCCGTATCACCGCACCAAGTTCGAGGCGGAGAAGCTGGTCCGGGAAGCCGACGGCCTGCGATGGCGCATCTACCGCCCCTCCGCGGTGGTCGGCAGTTCGATCACCGGCGAGATGGACAAGATCGACGGCCCGTACTACCTCTTCCCCGCCATAGCGGCGCTCGCGAAGCTCCCCGCAGCCCTACCCGTGGCCGTCCCCCGGATCGGATCGACCAACGTCGTACCCGTCGACTACGTGGCCGCGGCCATCGTGAAACTGATGTCCACGCAGGGAAGGGACGGCCAGACGTTCCACCTCGTCAATCCGCGTCCCCAGCCGGTCCGCGAGATCTACGCCGCGCTCGCCAAGGCTGCCGGCGCACCGCATCCCGCGGCCGGACTGCCCGGCGGACTCGTCCGCCCCTTCCTCACTCCCACCCCCGACTCGGCCCTCGACACGGGCCGCAAGGTGGTGCTCGGCGCCCTCGGCATCCCGCCGGTACTCGTCGAGAACCTGACGCTGCCCACAGTGTTCGTGAACGACGACACCCGGAAGGCGCTGCGCGGCACAGGCATCGACGTCCCACGGTTCGCGTCGTACGCCGACCGGCTGTGGTCGTACTGGCGCGAGAACCTCGATCCCGATCGGGCGCGCCGGCCCCATCCGGCCGGACCGCTCGTGGGCAGGCACGTGGTGATCACCGGGGCGTCGTCCGGGATCGGCCGGAGTTCCGCGATCGCGACGGCCCGCAAGGGCGCGAAGGTCATTCTCCTTGCCCGGCGCACCGAGGAACTCGACGCCGTGGTGGCCGAGATCCGCGCGACGGGCGGCGACGCCTACGGCTACCCGTGCGACATCACCGACGACGAGTCGGTCGAGCACACAGTCAAAGTCGTTCTCGCCGAACACGATCACGTCGACATGCTCGTCAACAACGCCGGCCGGTCGATCCGGCGGGGCCTCTACCACTCCACTGACCGGCTCCACGATTTCGAGCGGACCATGGCCGTCAATTACTTCGGCGCGGTCCGGCTCGTCCTCGCCTTCCTCCCGCAAATGCGCGAGCGGCGGTTCGGGCACATCGTCAACATCAGCAGCGCCGGGGTCCAGGGCGCGACGCCGCGGTTCGCCGCCTATGTCGCCAGCAAATCGGCCCTCGACGGGTTCACCGACGTCGCGGCGTCCGAAACCCTCTCGGACGGAATCACGTTCACCACCATCCACATGCCACTGGTCGAGACGCCGATGATCGCGCCCACCGGCCGGTACAACGTCGGACCGATCACCTCGCCGGAGAAGGCGGCCGCGATGGTCGTCCGGGCGCTGATCGAACGCCCCAAGCGCATCGACGTCCCGACCGGCACGCTCGGGGAACTCGGCCACGTCTTCGCACCCGCCGTCAAGGACCGCGTGATGCACCAGATGTATCGCATGTTCCCCGATTCCCCGGCGGCGAAGGGGCAGAACACGGACGACGCGGCGCCGGCCCCCCAGCACACGCCGGAACCCCGCCACCACACGTCGTCGGTGCTCGGCCGCGCCGCCCGGAAGGTCGGAAGGCTGGTGCCCGGCACCCACTGGTAACCGCCTCAGGGGGCGAGGGCGCGGACTCCGGTGGCGACGACGGGTCGCACCGGCTTCGGCGCCGCCCCGCAGCTCGCCGGCCGGGGAGGCAGTTCCCGCTGATCCAGGTCGACGACCCAGCGGCGCCCGTCGCGATGCGCGACAACCGAGTTCGCGTCCACCGTGAGCTCGTCCGCGGCCGCGTCCACGAGATCGCGGACGGCGAGTTCCGCCACCTGCCCCGGCGCGTCCCAGCAACTGCGGCCGCGCAGCCCGGTCGGGTACACCTCGCCCCGGGCGGCGGCGCGGACCGCGTCGGCACTCTCCTGCGTCGACAGCCGGCCGTACGTGTAACCCGTCGGCAGCAGGATCAGCGAGGGCGCGAACCGATGCCCACCCGTGTGCGAGCACTCCCACACCGCGTCGCCGAACTCCGCGGCCAGACCCGCCGCGACCGGCCGCCCGAGGACGGCGCAGCACTGGTCCCTCTTCCCGTGCGCGCACACGAGGACGACCGGGTCCGTCACCGGCGTGCCCAGACCGGGTGCGGTTCCCGCGATCAGCCCGAGGTCCAGGTCGAGCAGGTCTTCCGGGAAGGCGATCTCGAGCCGCTCGCACCACGACCGCGCGGGATGCGACTGCGCCAGCAGCACCGTCCGCCGATCCGGGGCTGCGGTGCTGCGGCCCGGCCGGCGGATGAACATGACCCGCACCCCGGCGGCGTCGGCGCGGGCGTCCAGCTCACGGGCCAGGTCCGGTCCGAGCGCGGTGCCGTCGAGTACGTCCCGGCCCCAGGCGCCGGGGAACTCCAGGCACACCCAGCCCGTGACGTGCGCAGCGGTGCCTGCGAGGGGTTCGTCGGTCGCGGACAGAGCGGAGCAGGTGGCGGTGATCGTGTCAGGCACGGTGCCATTGTGTCAGTCGCGAAAATCGATCAGTCATGGAACTTCCTGCGCTCCGACAACTGCTGGACGAACTTCTCGATACGGCGGGCACGCGTCTCCGGGCGGGTGGCGTCCTGCAGGCGGTAGTAGACGGCGTACCGGTTGTGGCTGTCGAGTGTCGCGTAGAAGGCCTCCGCCTCGGGGTTCTGTGCGAGGGCGTCCAGGAAGTCCTGCGGGATCTCCGCCGCCTTCTGTCCCGCGTACGCGCGGTCCCAGCGGCCGTCGGCCCTGGCCCGCTCCACCTCCGCCGCGCCCGCGGGCTCGAGGAGACCGGCCTCGGCGAGTTTCTCCGCGAACTCCCGGTTCCGCTTCGACCACGGACTTCGCGACGAGCGCGGGGTGAACCGCTGCACGAAGAAGTCGTCGTCGACGCGGCGGACCTGGCTGTCGATCCAGCCGTAGCACAGCGCGACCTCGAGAGCCTGGTCGTAGTTGATCGACGTATGCGCCGACCCCTTCTTGGCCATCTTCAGCCAGATGCCGGGCGAGGAGTCGTGATGAGCGCCGAGCCATTCCCGGAACTCGGCCTGTCCGGAGAAGTACTCGACGCTGAGCTCGGCAGCACACATGTGCCCGAATCTAGCGGGAGAACAGCTTTCCCGCCCAGACCCGGACGAATCCCTGGGAGAGATATCCGAGCGCCCCGAGCGCGAGCACCCATTTGGTGACGCTGACCGCACTGGTGGTGCGCACGGTCGCGTCGGTGATGTGCTCGCGATGAGACAGCAGATACAGCCCGACGACGTTCTCGGCGTAGTCGCCCGCCGCGGAGATCACCGGGGCCGCCGCCAGCACCCTCTGCGTTCTCGCCGAGAGTGGTGTCAGCTCTGCCAGACGTCGTGCGCCCGTGCGCAACGCGACCGCGTAGATCACGGGATGGACGAAGTCCGGGTAGTAGTGACTGCGGTAGCGCGCCGTGTCGGCGGCGGTCATTCCGTCGAGGATCGCCGTGTAGGACCGGGCGGACCGGGCCGTCTGGATGTCGGCGAGCCGGGGTGCCACCGGACCGAGAAGCCGGACGATGTTCGCCTGCGAGATCACGAATGCTGCAGACCAGCCGATGAGTCTGCGGTCGAGTGCGGTGAGCGCCATGAGCCGATCCTGCCATCTGCCACTGCGACGCGTGCCTCAGCCCGCGCACCGCGACGCGTGCCTCAGCCTGCGGCCTCGGACATCGCCTTGGCATCCTCCTCGCCGAACTTCTCCTCGAGGGCCTCGGGTGAGTAATCCAGATCGATCTCCTCGACCGGGCGTCCGCGCGCAGACTCGATCGCCCCCAGCCGGCGCTGCGCCCGGTCTGCGGCGTACGCGATGAACTCCTGGTCGTCGAGCCCGTACGGCTGGACCTCGAATTGCTTGTTGACCCAGTCGATCATGCCCAGTGCCAACGGCATCAGCTCCGCCATCCGCTCCTGGACGACATCCCAGTTGCTGTCGTCGGCGGCGACGTGCCGGCGACAGGTGAACGTCCCCCACGCCATGTGGCGTCGTTCGTCGTCGCCGATCCTGCGGACGAGTTCCTGCATCCCCGGCAGGATCCCGCGCGTCGTGCACACCTTCTGCCAGGCGTAGTACCCGGTGAGCGCGAGACTGCCCTCGATGACGTGGTTGTAGGTGACGCTGGCCCGCACCTGATTGGCCGGGCTGGGATCGGTCTCGAGCACCTTCAGCGATCCCGGCAGCTCCTCGTAGAACAACTGCCGGTAGTACGGGTTCTCGGCGACGAAGGGATGCAGGTCGCGTGTCAGGCCCACCGCATCCATCCACAACCGGAACACCTGGGTGTGCTTGGCCTCCTCGAAACAGAACTGCGTCAGGTACATCTCGTCCCCGAATCGCCCCTCGGCGGCCATCGCCTTCATGAACGGCTGGATGTCCTCGGTGACCGCTTCCTCACCGGCGATGAACTGCGCGACCAGATACGTGGAGTTGCGCTGCTGCTCCGAATTCAGTTCCTCCCAGTCCTCCGCGTCCCGGCTGAAGTCGAGGTCCGTGGGGTTCCAGAACTTGGCGTTCCCCTTCGTGAACAGCCGCAACGGGAACGCGTCCCAGTTGAGGCCTCCCGCGCGGAGCGAGCTGAACCCCTGCCTGCCGGGCGCGTAGGGGCGTCCGGGCGTAAGTGTCGACATCGTTGGCCTTCTTCCGGACGTGCGGAAGACGTCGTCGGACGCCCCGCAGCTTCGGGTCGCTCGTCGTGACAACCGTCTCGTTCCGAGCCCCCGCTTCGGTTCCCACGCTAGTCCTGCCGAAGCCGTCACGGTTTACATTTTCGGACTTTTTGTCAGCTCGTCTCAGGCTTCATCAGGAACGGCAGGACCGCCGCCGCGAAGTCGTCGTAGCGGTCGCGATGAATGCTGTGCCCGCTGCGGAACACCACCACCCGGCAGTTCTGTATCGCCGCCACCGCGGACTCGAGTCTGCGCGGATCCACCATTCCGCCCGGACCGCCCCGCAGGATGAGCGTGTCGGCCTCGATGTCCGGCAATCTGTCCCACCACAACGGATCCGGGCGGCGGAACTGCTCGAGCGCCGAGCCCGTCATCGACCGATCGAAGGCGAACGCCGCCCGCGGATGCCGGATCAGGCTCGTCGTCGCGTGCCACAGTTCCGGCAGCGACGGCAGCCGATTCGCGAAGACCTGTTCCGGGTCACCGGGACGCAACGGGAGCGGCGCCTCCTCGATCACCAGCCGGCGAACCAGCCCGGGACGGACCTGGGCCGCGAGCGACGCCGCATGACCACCGAGGGAATGCCCGACGAGATCCACCCGCGTCAGCCCGAGGTTGTCGCACACCTCCACCACGTCGGCGCCGAACTCCTCGAACAGATACGACCCGGCGCGGGCACTGCGACCGTGCCCCCGCAGATCCAGGACGAGGACGCGTCGCCCGCGGGCGACGAGTGCGCGGGCGAATCGGTCCCAGGTACCGCCGTCACCGCCCATCCCGTGCACCAGAACCACCGGCACGGGATGGACGTCCGACGACCCCGGCACCGAGGACTCGCCACTGTCTCGGTAGGCGATCTCGATACCGGTTCGCGTCGGGGTAGTCCTGCTCGTCTCCACGAGAATCCAGACTAGCGAGTACGGACATCCCGGCCGCGAACTACTGACCCGACCCGTACGGGCGGGTGATGATCTCCAGATAATGACCGGACGGGTCGAGGAAGTAGACGCCCCGCCCGCCGTCGTTGGTGTTGATGGTGCCCGGCAGCGTCTGCCGCGGATCCGCCCAGTGATCGAGCCCCCATTCGACGATCAGGCCGTAGATCCTGTCGAAGTCGTCCTCGCCGACGAGGAACGCATAGTGCTGCGGCTGGAATTCGATCGGCGGTTCCGCGAAGTCGAGAGACACCCCGTTGTCGAGGGCGACCGCCAGGAAATGGCCGGCGGGCACGGCGTCCGGCAGTCCGAACAACGTGGTGAAGAAGGACGCCGACTCCTGCTTGTTCTTGGCAGCGACGATCGTGTGGTTGAAAGAAATGGGCACAGTCGACCCTTTCGAGGTATGCCACGAACCGACGATGCAGCCGTGGCCGGCCTCCATGCCTGACGCTGTCCGCCACCGGCACGCGACCCTCTGCACAGCAAAGCATTTCGAACGGTCGGTTCGCAAGGGAGATCGGCAGGGCGGGTTACGCCGCCCGCCCCACGCGATAGCGCAACGTGACGACCCCGGAGTCGTACCCCTTCGACTCCAGCAACGTCAGCGCATGCATCCCGGTGTCCTCGTCGAGGAGCCTGCGTCCCTGTCCCAGCAGGATCGGCACCACGTGCAACTGGATTTCGTCGACCAGTTCGGCGGCGAGCAGCGACCGCGCGAGGGTGATGCTCCCCCACACGATGAGGTCGCCACCCGGCTCCTGCCGGAGTTGCTGCACCCGCTCGACGGCGTCGCCCGGCCACAGCTGCGCCGGCTCCCGATCCCCCCACGGGGCACTGTCCAGCGTCGAGGAGAACACGAGTTTCCGGATCGAGTTGACGGCCTCGGCCACGACCTCGCCCTGAGCCTGTTCGGTGGGCCAGTAGTCCGAGAACATCTGATACGTCTTACGCCCCAGCAGGGCGAGGTCCGTGTCGGCGAGCAGACGGAGGTTGTACCGGTCCACCTCACCGTAATCCGGCACCGCATCGAAGAAGTCCAGCTCGCCGGACCGCCCGGCGACGAACCCGTCGAGGCTCGTCAATTCCTGGACGACGACCCTGCGGTGCGGCGCGTCCCGCTCCGTGTCACTCATAGATTCCCTCCACCGACCATCGGCCTGCCGTGCAGATCACCAGCAGCGCCCGCGACTCTTCCAGCAGCACCTGGGCCCGGGCCGCCGTCCGGGCGGCCGGAGGGTCCCACCACCGCTCGTCCACCGGCCACGGTCCGGCCCATCCGCACACCGCCCACTCTCGGCTCCCCCACCGCAACCGCGCGGGAGGCGCGCTGAACACACCACGTTCCGTGACCGTCACAGCCATACCCCGCTCGTCCGACATCCACACCTCCGGATACGCGGTCAGCACCGCGGCAGGTGCCGGTTCCGGCAACGTGCCCGGCCACGGCTCCGACGGATCGTTGCGCGGAATCAACTCGTCGCCCAACGGCAGCAACGTGATGCGCTCCGCCGGGCCCCGCCCACCGCTGAGGACCCCCACCTGCACGGCTTCCCCCCCGAGCAGGCCCTGCACCCGCACCAGAGCCCGCCGGGCCCGCTCGTCCTGGTCGCCGACCCCACCCCACAGCCCCAGCTGCAAGGCTCCGGCCGCCACCACTTCCACCGGTTCGAGCCGCAGGACGGCGATACCGGCGGTGGGCCGCTTCTCGCTGCGCCCGGTCAGCCACCCGTCCAGCTGCCACCGCACCCGGTCCGCCGTCGCCTCCGGCGTCAACGGTTCCGCACATCTCCAGATCCGGGACAGTTGCTCACCGTTGCCGGTGCTCGCCGAGATCGACAGCCGGGTGCAGGCCACCGCGGCGTCCGACAGTGTGCGATGAAGCTTCTCCGCCAGCGCACGCCCCGCGAAGGCAGCGGCGTCGACCCGTTCGATGACGGGATCGCACCGTTCCTCGACCTCCAGGTCGGGAGGCAGCGACCGCCCCGACGGGGGGCGCTCCGGCTCACCCCGCGCGGCCCGATGCGCCAGCACAGCATCGGTTCCGAACCGCGAAGCCACATCGCCCGCCGACAGCGCGGCGAAACTGCCGATCGTGCGCAACCCGAGCCGGTGCAGCAGATCGACCAGCTCACCGCGGTGAGGTGCCGCGAGGCTCGGCTCGGCGGCCAGTTCCCGCATCGGGAGCGGCGCCAGGAAGGCGGACCCCTCACCGGGTGGCACGAGAGTTGCTCTGCGCGCGGCGATCACGGCCGTGGACAGCTCATCGGCGATACCGACCTGGCACTCCACCCCCACCGCCGACACCTGGTCCACCAACCGTTCCGCGGCGGCTTCCTCCGAACCGAAGTACCGGGCGACGCCCCGAGCGGACAGCACCACGAGCCCGGGTCGCAGCACCTCGACACCGGGCGCCACCGCGTCGACGGCCGAGGCGACCGGCTCGAACAGCCGCGCGTCGCGGTCGGGATCGGCTGCCACCACGTGCAACCGGGGGCACCGGGCCTGGGACTCGCGGCGGCGCAGCCCTCTGCGCACCCCGTCCGCGCGGGCCGGCGCCGAGCAGGCGATCACCCGATTGCCCGACGTCACCGCCACCGGATGCGTCGGCGGGAGGTCCGCAGCAGCAGCCGCCGCGACCGCGGGCCAGTCGGGGCACCACAACGCCAGCACCCGGCTCACAGACCCACCACCTCCACTCTCTCGGCGACGGGAGTGTGTGCGAGGGGCACCACCGCTTCCGGAGTGCTCACCCATTCCACCCGGCCCTGCGCCGACCGCACGTCCAGCCGGGTGGTGCGCGGCTGGAACGACCGCCCCCGGGCGCACACCGCCAGGCTGAGAGAACGCAACCGCCCGCATCCCCGGTCCTGAGATCCGTTGCCCAGTCCGGCGTAACCGTGCACCCGGGCTTCCAGCCGCATCTCCGCGCCGTCCCAGTGCCCGTCCGTGACGACCAGGGTCGACCCCTTGCTCCGGGCCCGGGCCACCACCGCACGCGCCCGGGACGGCGCCACCGACGCCCCTCCCAGTCCGAGCACCACCAGATCCATTCCGTCCAGCAGCACCGCGGCGATCTCCACCGGATCGGCGCCCGGGTCGGGGATCAGGGCCAGCCGTTCCAGCTGCGCCCCCATCTCGACCGCTGCCAGCACCCCGAGCCGGGGATGCCCGATCACCGCGACGTGTCCGCCGCCCGCGGTCACGGACGCGACCAACCCCAGCAGCAGCGACGTGGCACCCGACACCGACACCACCGAACCGCGCACCAGCCCGCCTCGGGGAAGGAGTTCGGCCAGCGCAGCCGGAACCGGGAGTACCCCGGCAGCATGGGAATCGGGTGCTGCGGAAGTACCCGTCGTGGGGAACGCACTCTCCACCGGGGCGCGGCTCGCCACCGATTCACCGCGCGCGGGAACAGCGGCCATCCGTCGTCGGAGGTAGTCCAGACGCTCCTGCCGGGACAGCCCGGACAACTCGGGAGACCCCGGCACCGGAAACCCCGGCTCGCCGGCCACTTCAGCCAACTCGACACCCCTGACACTCGGCACCAACAGCGGTCGGCAACCACGGGGAAGACGCGGCTCGAACAGACGCTTTGTTCG
>NZ_LTCZ01000102.1:0-9285 GCF_001583455.1 Rhodococcus sp. LB1
TCGAGATCGACGCCGTCGCGCTCCGGCGGAAGAGACAGGGATAGCCACGATGCCCGACCGCCCGTTCACCGACTGGCACACACACATCTACCTGCCCGAACACCTGGGCCCGGTATGGACCGACCGAGGAACCGAGCTCGTCGGGCGGCCAGGCTTCGGCCGCGCAGACCTCGCCGAACACACCCGGGTGATGGCGGAGTCCGGCGTCGAGAGGTTCCTGGTCCTCGGCCTGCAGGTGGCCCGGATCGGAATGAAGGTGCCGAACGACTATGTCGGCGAGTACCTCGACGCCAACCGGGAACGGGCGATCGGGGTCGGCAGCGTCGACCCGACCCAGCCCGGCGCGGCGGACGAACTCCGTCGCGCCGTGCGCGAATACGGCCTTCACGGGGTGAAACTCTCACCGCCGTATCAGGGTTTCCATCCGCACTGCGACGAGGCCTACGAGGTCTATCGTGCTGCCGCTGATCTCGGCATCTTCCTCATGTTCCACCAGGCGAGCGTGTTCGCGCCCGACGGGTGCAACGAATACGCGTACCCCATGTTTCTCGACAAGGTCGCCCGCGAGTTCCGGGACACGAACATCCTCGTCGCACACTTCGGGAAGCCGTGGATGAACGAGACGGTCGAGCTGATGATGAAGAACCGCAACGTCTTCGCCGACGTATCGACGCTACCGGTGAAGACCTGGCAGCTCTACAACGGGCTCCGGCTCGCCATCGAGGGCCATGTCACCGACCGCCTTGTGTTCGGCTCCGACTTCCCGTCATTCTGTCCGAAAGAGTCCGCCGATCAGTTCCTGGCGATCTCGGAACTCGACATGCCACTCCCGATCCCACACGACGTGGTCGAGGATATCCTCTACAACCGGCCGCTCGACATCATCCTCCCGAAATAGCCCCCACTCAGCGGGCCGATGTGATCACCAGCGATCCACCCCCGCCCCGAATCCGGAGACCGCAATGAGTACTCTCGACGGCACTTCCTCCCCAAGGGCAATTACGGACAGGCCCAACGACGATCTTGTTCGCCAACGGCGCCGCGTCTATATCGCCAGCGCGATCGGCAGCACGATCGAGTACTACGACTTCCTCATCTACGCGACCGCGGCGAGCCTGGTGTTCGCCCCGGTGTTCTTCGCGGGATCGTCGCCGGCCGTGGCGCTCATCGCCTCGTTCGGCACGCTCGCCGTCGGATACCTCGCCCGCCCGCTCGGTGGAATCATCTTCGGCCACTTCGGCGACCGGTTCGGCAGGAAATCCTCGCTCATCTGGACCCTGAGCATCATGGGGGTGGCAACCGTATCGATCGGATTGCTGCCGACACCCGACAAGATCGGCGTGCTCGCCCCGATCCTGCTCGTGGTACTCCGTCTCATACAGGGAATCGCCGTCGGCGGTGAATGGGGCGGCGCCGTCTTGATGGCTGTCGAACATGCGAACACGAAGTCCCGCGGCTTCTACGGCAGCGCAACCCAGATGGGAGCCTCGGCCGGACTCCTACTGTCCTTCGCGGCCTTCGCAGCGCTCGGCGGGCTCTCCGAGGACCAGTTCCTGTCCTGGGGTTGGCGTCTGCCCTTCCTCGTGACGGTCGTCCTCGTCGGAATCGGCATGTACATCCGGGTCGGCGTACGCGAGAGTCCCGTCCTGCTGGCCGAGAAGAAGGAGCGTAACGAAGAGGAGCCGCGCCGCGCGCCGCTGTTCGCGCTACTTCGGGAACGCCGGGGTCGCGTGCTGCTCGGAATTGGCGTCTACGCCGGACCGTTCATGGCGTACGCAGTGGCGACGTCACTGCTGGTGACATACGCGCACAAGGACTTCGGGATCCCGCGCCAGACGCTGCTCAACGCGATGATGATCGGTACGGCTGGCATGCTTCTCACTGTGCCGTTGTTCGCGTGGCTCTCCGACCGATACGGCCGGCGACCGGTCTACGTCACCGCGGCCCTGCTCACGGCGATCCACGCGTTCGCGATGTTCCCATTGGTGACGTCGGGAAGCTTCCCACTGATCCTGCTCTCGTATGTCATCAGCATGACCGTGCTCAACGCGGCGGCGAACGGCCCGGTCCCCGCACTGCTCGCGGAGCTGTTCCCGACGGCGTCCCGCTACACGGGCGTATCCCTGTGCTACCAGTTCGCCGGCATGATCGGTGGCGGCCTCGGCCCGCTCCTCGCTGCAACCTTCATCGCGCCGGGAGGCCCGGGCAGCATCGCGGTTTCCGTGATGATCTCCGCGCTGTGCATCGTGGCCGCGCTTTCTGTCAGCGCACTCGGTGAGACCCGGACCGTCGACCTACGCACGGCGTGAGCGCCGCAGTAGGAAACAGGCGGTCCTCGCGACTGGGACGGCCAAGACAGGGCTGAACCCGAGAAAGAGCAGATCCCAACCAGATCGTACAAACGAAAGACGAGGTCGAAATGATCGACTACTTGAATCCAGCCGACCTGGGAGATTTCAGCCCGCAGGGGCTGTCGTCCGGTACCGCGACCGACGTGTTCGTCTATGCCGCGGGCCTCGCGATCGACCCCGAGACCATGGCGAGACGTAAGGAGGCGGAATCGATCGCCGACGAGACCCGGATCTGCCTCGAGAACGTCGCCAGGATCTTGGCGGACGCAGGCCTCACACTGCGAGACGTCGTCAAGACCACCTGCTACCTGCAGGACGACGCACATCGCTTCGAGTTCCTCGATGCATACAAGGGCGCTTTCGGTGAGGGACCATACCCGGCACGGTCGACGTTCGTCCTCGGTATCGCCTCGAACCTGCGTGTTCAGATCGAAGCCGTCGCGGTACGTCCCGACGCAGCCTGAGTCGGTAACGAACGCCGACGGTCGGACCACGTTCATCGGTGTCGACCGGAACCTCGCAGAAGGACTGGGAAATGACAGAATTCGATAAAATCCGCATCGAGCGCCACGACGACGGCATTCGGGTTCTCGTACTCGACGACCCGGAGAAGCGGAACGCCATCGGCCCCGCCATGCGCCTCGAGCTACTCGACGCAGCGGACCAGCTGTCCACCGACACTGAAACGCGGTGCCTGGTGGTGACCGGATCCGGGACCTCCTTCTGTGCCGGGGCGGATCTCATGGCGATCTTCGGCGTGAACGGCGCGACCCCGTCGAGCATGCGGGCCCGTCAACTGTCGTACTACGAGAGCTTCCTGTGGCTGCGGGAGCTTCCATACCCGACGGTTTCCGCCGTCAACGGTCATGCGATCGGTGCAGGGTTGAATCTCGCGTTGGCATGCGACATCACCATCGCGGGGCCGAACGCCAGATTCGGCGCCACCTTTGCGAAAATGGGCTTGCATCCGGGAGGCGGATGCACCTATTTCCTGACGCAGAAGCTGGGGCGGGGACGTGCACTACGCACGGTTCTCCTCGGCCGCACACTCGACGGCGTGCAAGCCCATGACGAGGGACTCGCAGACGTCTACGCCGATGACCCGCTCGGAGAAGCGTTGACTCTCGCACATTCGGTCGCGGATCTGCAGCCGTCGCTCGCTCGCGACATGAAACAAGCCGTGAATCTCGCCGCCGAGAATTCCTTCGACGTGACGCTGGGATTCGAGTCCTGGGCTCAGGCAGCCAGTGCGTACAACCCCGGTGTCCAGGACGCGATTCGCGCCGCGGGCCGCACCACGTCATCCCGATCCAGCTAGGAGAAACGAACAATGATCGACCTGGGCAAGTTCAAAGACATCATGGCGTATGCACCAGGCCCCGCCACAGTCGTCACTGCCACCGGTGACGACGGCAGGCACCAGGGTCTGACGATGTCCGCGGTGTGCTCTGTCTCGCTGGATCCCCCGCTCGTCCTCGCATGCCTCGACCACGGGTCGAACACCCTGCAGGCGGTGCGTTCGTCGGGATCCTTCACCGTCAACTACATCGCCGACGGCCACGAGAGCGTCGCGCTGGCCTTCGCGGTCAAGTCGGACTCGAAGTTCGACGGACATGCATGGTCGGCCCCAGACGGAGGACTGGGCGGGCCGGTGCTCGCCGAGAACACCGCGGCGTTCGCAGTGTGTCGGGTCGAGCAGATGGTCGAGGCCGGCGATCACACGATCGTGGTCGGTGCCGTGGTCGACGGGGGAGTCCGCGAGGATTGCCATGCCCTGGCCTATGCACGCCGGGAATTCTTCACGGCCGTCGGATCGCAGGTATGACCCGATACTCGTTGACGATCAATCGAGGAGAGTCCATGGCGCACAGCGACATCACAGTCGGCGTTCTGGTCGGAAACCCGCGGCCGGCATCGCGGACGGCAACCGTCGCACTGGAGGTGGGCCGTCAAGTCGCCGATGCGGTCGGAGGCAGGGTCGGCCCTGTCGTCGATCTGGCGATGCACGGCGGGGACGTTCTGGACCCCGACTCCGCGACGGTGCAACGGGACATGGAGCTCGTCAGCGGAGTCGACACCCTCATCGTGGTCTCGCCGACCTACAAGGCGACCTACACGGGCCTGCTCAAATCCTTCTTCGACCGTTTCGGCTCCGTCTCACTCGACGGCGCCGTAGCGGTGCCCGTGATGGTGGGCGGTGCCCCACACCATGCCATGGCCGGCGAGGTCCACCTCCGACCGCTGCTGGTCGAACTGGGTGCCGTCGTGCCCACTCGGAGTCTCTACGTCGTGGACTCCGAACTCGACCACCTCACGGACACGGTCAGCGCCTGGCTGTCCAGGGAAGGTGCCTCGCTGACGAACGCACTGCGCACTGCGCCGGCGTAAATGAACACGGGACACCCGGCGACACCGCCGCCCCAAGTACCTCGAAGGAACAATCATGCCCGATATACCCGGCCCCGCCCGACGGGCACTCGGTTCGTTCGCTCCGAAGCTGGCCGAACTCACCGACGACACCTTGTTCGGCGACATCTGGAAACGTCGTGAACTGACACCTCGAGACCGAAGCCTCATCACCGTCGCTGCCTTGATCGCGCTCTACCGCTCCGAGCAGCTGCCCTTCCATCTGCGGACGGCACTGGACAACGGTCTCACCGTCGAAGAACTCGTGGAAGTCGCCACTCACCTCGCGTTCTACTCCGGCTGGCCCACCGCGATGACGGCAGTCCAGATCCTTCGGGACCTCCCCGGCCCCGAAGCCTCTCGATAGGTTGGCCGGGCGCACATAGCATGCCGACTGGTACGAATGTATACTTGATCGGTACGCCGACGAGCCGTGGGTGTACTGGACGTGCCGTAGCATCGCGCCTACCCGCTCCGCGCAGAGTGTTCGAGATGGACGGCGCACTCGGCGATGGACGGCGGGCTGAACGGCCAGGGAGGAAGTTTCGTGGCGAGGCCTAAGGTTTCGAGTGGCAAGACGAGTGGCCGTAGGGTCCGCGACCCCGAGGGAGCTCGGCGTGCCCTGCTCGAAAACGCGGTCGAACTTTTCGAGCGGAACGGATACGCGGCAACGTCTGTCCAGAGCATCGTCGATGCGGCGGAGCTGACCAAGGGCGCCTTCTATCACCATTTCGAGAGCAAAGAAGACCTGCTCTACCGGGTGCACGACGAGTTCATCAACTATCAGCTCGGGCGTGCGCGCAGTGTCATGGCGGACAAGGAACAGAGTCCGGATCAGATCCTGCGACGACTGATCACCGAGGCGTTACTCGAACCGATGTCGATCTACAAGGCAGAGATCACGGTGTTCATGCAGGAACGGAAGTTCCTGCCCACCGATGTCTTCGCCGAGATCCAGCAGAAGCGTGACGAGTTCGAGCGATTCTTCGTCGACGTGATCGAGCGCGGCATGCAGGAGGGTGTGTTCCGACAGAAGGGCCCGGCACGACTGGTGGCATTCGGGATCATCGGCATGGGGGCGTGGACACACGTCTGGCTGGACCTGAAGGGCTCGGTAACCCCCCGTGAAATCGGCACCATCTACGCCGACATCCTCATCGACGGACTGATCGAGCGACCAGCGGACGCCTGAGCTGCACTCTTCGACCACCCGGCCTCCACGAATGTCCCTTCGTGGAGGCCGTGCTCGCTAGCGCCTACCGTGATGCGCCGGGTTCGCGGTATCCGGGTGAACCGCGGTCCCAGCGGTATCGTCGCGATCTCTTGACCCCCTGACGCGTAGTGCGGTAACGTCATCTCACAACATTACGTACCGCCCGGTTAGTATGTAGGCGCAGATGAACTTCGTTTATCTGTTGAGCCGGCGGCACACTTCCTGGCTGGAAGGCGTTCCTCTGTTGCCGAGAAGCCTCACGCACCGGACGCGCTCCAGCCTGAATCAGTGACTCCGGGCGGTCGTTCCCCGAGATATCCGAGATCGGTGCTCCGTTCTTGAGAGCGATGAGAACCCCTCTATCCGTACGACATTGAGGATTGGATCATGCCAGCAGAACTACTCGGTGACGTTCCGAACGCGAATACCGTGACGGCGGGCGCGGTGCAGCCGGTCGGGGTCGGGCGGTAGAGCATCATGGACACCTACGACTACATCGTCGTCGGCGGCGGAACCGCCGGGTGCATCATTGCTGCGCGACTCACCGAGGATCCCGAGGTCCGGGTCCTGCTCCTGGAGGCCGGCGGCTCCGAGCGACGACCAGACATCGAGAACCCAGGTGCCTGGCCGAGTTTGGCCGGCAGCGAGCTGGATTGGAACTACGCGACGGTTCCGCAGAAGGCTCTCGGGCGGACGGTCCCCGCGACCCGCGGCAAGGTCCTGGGCGGCTCGGGCTCGATCAACGTCATGGCGCACCTGCGGGGACACCGAGTCGACTACGACTCATGGGCCGCGGAGGGCGCTGAGGGTTGGGACTACGACTCGGTGTTGCCCTACTTCATGCGCTCCGAGGACGTCCCCGACGGCGACCCCCGATTCCGGGGTCGGGGCGGACCACTGGCGCCGCGGCCGATCGACTCGCCCCACCCGTTGTCACTCGCCCACGTCGAGGCCGCGCGGCAGGCGCAGCACGCCGTCGCAGCAGACCTCAACAGTGGCGAGTTACTCGGGGCAGCGTGCCATGAGTTGCTGATCAGCGGGAACCGGCGACAGAGCACCGCGAGCGCCTACCTCAGGCCGGCGCTCGGCCGGACAAATATGACAGTTCGCACCGGGGCGATCTGTCGACGCCTCGTCATCGTGGGCGATCGCTGTCGCGGGGTGGAGTACACCTGGGACGGCCACTCGATCCGGACCGCGGCGGCCGGCGACGTTGTCTTGTGCGCCGGTGCAGTCGATTCCGTGCGGCTGCTGCTGCATTCGGGCGTCGGACCGGTCCGAGACCTCGAGTCGGTCGGCGTGCAACCGGTGATCGATTCGCCGGAGGTCGGCCTGAACCTGCAGGACCACATCCTGCTGGCGGGAGTCCGGATGCGCGCGGATCGACAGCTGCCCCCACCGAGTGGAAACTACGCCGAGTCGACGCTGTTCGCGAAGACGAACCCGTCTCAGACCCGGCCGGAGCTGCAAATCGTGCAGATCCAGGTCGACTACCACACGCCGTGGCAACGGCCAGCCGAGAACAGTTTCACCTTCGGGATCGGGCACATGCGCCCGCGAAGCCGCGGAAGCATTCGCCTGGCGTCTTCCGACCCGGAAGCGCCGCTGCTGATCGATCCGAAATACCTCAGCGACCCGTACGACATCGAACAGCTCATCGCCGGAATCGAGGTGGTGAACACACTCGCCGAGACGAGCGCATTCGACGAATGGGGTGGCACTTCCGACGCCCCCGCACTACTTCGCCTCGACCGCCCGGAGTTGGAGAAGGCGATACACGACAGTGTCAGCAGCTTCTTCCACCTTTCGGGAGCCTGTCGCATGGGCACTGACGCGACGGCGGTGGTCGATCCGCACCTTCGGGTGCGCGGCGTCGACGGGTTACGCATCGCAGATGCGTCGGTCATGCCGAGCATCGTCTCGTGCAACACGAATGCTGCGACCGTGATGATCGGTGAGAAGGCCGCCGATCTGCTGTGCGGCAGACACGCGGGGTGAATCCGGGCGCGGTCCCACGAATCAGCTGATTCGACGGTGATTTGCCTCTGGCGCCCCAAGTTTTCGGCAGCTACACTACGTACCAACCGGTCGGTAGGACCGATTGCACCACTCGACGAAGGAGGAGAGATGCACACCGGCATCACTCTCGTATTTCAGAACATCGACGGAAACGTCTCGGACGCGGAGACCTACCGCAACGAGCTGGACCTCGCGCTGCGGGCAGAGTCCGCCGGATTCGATTCGGTATGGACCCCAGAACATCACTTCACTGCCTACGGCATGACACCCGATGTCCCGCAGTTCCTCTCGTGGCTTGCGGCCAAGACATCCACGGTCAAACTGGGGACGATGGTGTCCGTTCTTCCCTGGCAGGACCCGGTTCGGACCGCCGAGAACTTCATCCTGCTCGACCATCTCTCGGGCGGCCGCTCGATGCTCGGCATCGGCCGAGGGCTCGGCCGGGTAGAGTTCGACGGCTTCCGGGTGGAGATGGGCAAGTCCCGCAGGCTCTTCGCGGAGTATGCCGAAGCGATCCTGAACGGTCTCGAGTCCGGCGTCATCGAAGCCGACGGCGAACTGTACAAACAGCCGGCCATGGACCTGCGCCCCGCGCCGTATGCGTCGTTCCGCGGTCGCACCTTCGCATCGGCGGTGTCTCCGCAATCAATCGACCTCATGGCAAGTCTGCAGGTCGGGCTGATGGTCATCGCGCAGAAGCCCTGGGGCAAAGCCGAAGCCGAGATGCGCGACTACCGTGCCCGTTACCTCGAGATCAACGGCGAGGAGCCGGCCAAGCCGATCATCTGCGTCTTCGTCGGAGTGGGAGAGACAGAAGCCGAGGCCCGGCAGATGCGCGATGTGTACCTCCGGCGCTACGCCGAGTCGACCGTCGAGCACTACGAATTCGACAACGTCGGCTTCGCGAAAATTGAAGGCTACGAATACTACGCCGGGCTGAGCCGCAACATCGAGAAGCACGGAGTCGACGGCTTCTGCGACTTCCTCGCCGATCTCCAGGTGTGGGGAACGCCGGATCAGGTCGTCGACCGGATTCTCGAGTATGTCGATCGACTGGACGCGGGCGGGGTCCTGATCGCACCGTCCTTCGGCGGCATGGCGCCCGAAGTGTCATCCCGAAACTTCGAACTGCTCGCCTCCGAGGTGCTTCCGCGCCTCAAAGCCCACGATGTGGGCGGCGAACTCGGTGTTACCTACGGTGTCGACCGCACACTGACGCCGACGTCATAGCAACTCTCGGCTTCTCGGGGCCGAACCGTCCATAAGTGTTCGTCGAGTCGGCGGCACCTACAAACG
>NZ_LTCZ01000103.1:0-20836 GCF_001583455.1 Rhodococcus sp. LB1
GGGGTGAAGAACACCCGTGAGCCCGAAACCATGGACGCGGGCAGGATCCCCACCGCCGTCCGCAGGTACTACGCGGCGTTCGACCGTCCGGCGGTGGAGATTCCGATCGAACTCGGCCGTGAACTGATCCTGGGGGCGGCGGCGTATGCGCGCGGGCTCGGTTTCGAGCCCGCGGACGCGTTCGATGGTGATGCCGCCGCGTTCCTGGGTGAGTGGGACGGGCCGGGCCAGATCGAGTTCGGGAGGGACGGTCAGCCGTTCTACCTCAACGGGCCCTACGACAATCCGGCGGCTGTCATTCGGACCCTCGAACGGTCCGTGGGTGCGGGGAACTTCCACTTCTCGGTGGCCGCGGGAACGATGTGATTGTCACGAACAAACCGGATGTGGAGGGGAACGCCCGACTTCATGGGTCGTAGGCCAAGCCACAGCAAAAGCTGGTACGCGAACGGCGAGCGCCGCGACCAGCCGGACACCACAGACGGACCGGCAGAGTTCGATGGGATCGTGGTGGGCGAGCGGCGGATGTTCGTTGTCGGCTTCACGGCAGGTGGCGCCCGTACGGGTGTTTCGAGGACGAGTCGGACGACGACGCATTCGACGGTGTCGCCGCCGATCCGTTCGGCTGGCCCGGCACGCGGCCCCGGGCCGGTTGGCGCATCCTGTCCGGCCCACTCGACTCGACCCTCCTACATGCGCGCTCTCGACCGCCGGCACCCACATTTCGAGTGTGGCGGTGCCGAAAGTGCATGCTGAGACCCGATTTCGGTTGGTTCGGCGGGCCTCTGTAATCGGCATGAGCGATCACCTCTACCGGTGGCTGCTTCGCCGGCACGCACCGGACCTACGTCCTAGCATCGGCCACGCGCCACCATCCAGCCGAATCAGAACGAGCAAACCGTAGTGGCAGAACGAGCAGCTCGGGCAAGATTCACTGACAAAAAGGAAGATCAACTGTCACAGGACAACAACCGAGGCCCCCACGTCGAGCCGTGCTCGACGTGGGGGCTGTAGGTTCTCTTCCTTCTTGTCGTCCTGGTCGTGGCTGGCCTGGGCGGATGGTGCGGTTTCTCATAGGTTTGTCGCTCCCGGTTTCTCACTGTTCTGTCGCTTTCTTGGCGTGGTGAGTTCACGGAGGGCGGCGCAGCACCCGTTTGGGGTGAGTCGGTAGTAGGTGCGGCGTCGTCCTGGTCCGCATCCGGGTGGGTGGGGCGCCCGCGAGCCAGTCGGCCTCGTCTTCGTCACTGCTGATGAGCCATCCGGAGTCTCCACGGAACCGCACGGCCACTTCGGACCCCGGCGCAACTCCCGCCAAACCCGCCCACATCAGGCTGCCCTCATCAGGCATGGCGGCCACCCAACCGACCAAGCCCAGGATCAGGCCGCAGACACGCCGAGAACGATTCTCGCTAAAATGTCGGAAGCGACATCTGGGCGACAGATCGATGAGAAAAGCGACATCAATCACGAGAACCTACAGGGGCCTCGCCCCGTTTCGACCCTCCTACGACACCACCCGCCGCGCCTTCATGCCCTCGAAGACCGGTCCTATACGGACTACGTCACCTGTGGTCGGCGCGTGCACCATCTGACCGTTTCCCAGATAGATGGCCACATGGCCGGGCCCTCCCGAACCCCAGTTGCCGAAGAGTAGGTCGCCTGGGCTCGCTTCGGACAGCGGGACCTCGACACCGACGTTCCACTGGGTTTCCGACGTACGCGGGAGGATGAGGCCTGCGGTAGCGTCATATACGGCATAGGACGTCAGACCGGAACAGTCGAACCCTCCGGAGGACGGGCCCTTCACGCTGCCGCCACCCCACACGTACGGCAAGCCGAGATACTGCATCGCTGCCTGGACGATGCGACCGCCCACACCCCCCGAATCGCTGCGCAGGAGTTGCAGAACCGACGCGAACCGCTCCTCCGACTCACGAATCTTCGCGACGTACGGCCTGGTCTGATTCTCGTAGTCGTCCGTCCCTCTCGGCATTCCCCCGAATTGGCGTACCGCTCCTATCCCTGCGTTGTATCCGGCGAGAGTCAGGTCAAGGGTGTCGCCGGAGACGAGACCCTCCGCCTTCCATTCACCAATCTGGCTGTACATGTCGCACAACAGGTTCCCGGATGCCATCACCGAATCGGCGACTCCGAGAACGTCCGCCTTTCCATCGCCGTCGGCGTCCTTGCCGTATCGCGCCCAGGTGGCCGGCATGAACTGTCCGGGTCCACGCGCACCCGACGGTGACAGCGGTGAGGTGACTCCGTACCGAAATCCGTTCTCGACGGAATACAGCGCTGCGAGAACGGGCGCGGTGATTCCCTCGCAGATTCCGCCCGCCTTCGTGAACCAGGGGACGAACACGCCGATCGAGCCGATCGGCATCGGACCGGCTGCGACGTTGCTGGCGACAACACCCTCCGTGCGCGGAATTGATTCCGGCACAGTGCTGTCGGCTTCGCCCGACTCCTCTGCAGACCACACCACCTCGGGCTCCGCGGATGCCCCCGGCAGCGACTCGTCGATGCCGGGATCAGGAGGAACCGCGATGACGGGTGGCGGCAGGAACGGCGCCACCGCGCTCTGGGCCGACTCGGCAGCCGTGTCGACTGCCTGCCGAGCGGGCTCGCGGGAATGTTCGGGCAGCAATTCTATGTAGTCGTCGATTGTCACGTCGACGGCTGCCGCCTGACTCGCCACCGCGTAAATCTGCTGCATGGCGAAATCTTCTGCCGCATCGGGCATATCGGCACCCTGGACGATGCCGCCGATTGCGGCGGCGACCCCCATGATGAGCGCCGAAGGATCAACAGACACTGGTTCCTCCTGAGATGGGACATCGATCGAGATGATCGTGGAATGTGACTCAAGTCTCTCTTCATGCGTGCACTCGACGCGTCACACCAAGGGGGGGTTTTCGGTACTTCGTCGGGGGCATCGAGTTCCCGCGGCCCACAGACTGCCGGTCCTGCGTCGCCCTCCGGCACACGAGCCTCGGCTCCGCGTGGAGAAGTTCACAGGGGGACAGGACCCCTCGTGTGCCGTAGTCCCATCGGGGGTAAAAGGGGGGAGATTGGAGCGAACTTGCCGCTCATCCCTGTTTCCAGAGCTTGTGACCTACCTAACATCACACCTACGCAAGTGATGCCCGCCGTCGGGCAATTACCAAATCGAGGAGTAATCGTGCAGATCACCGCCGCCGTTGTCCATGAAGTCGCGGGCGACTTCGCCATCGAGACCGTGACCCTGAGTGAGCCCGCAGAGCATGAGGTTCTCGTCGAGATCGTCGGCGTGGGCCTCTGTCACACAGATCTGGCGGTCAAGGAAGGTCACCTTCCATTTCCCTTCCCTGGTGTTTTCGGGCACGAGGGCAGCGGCATGGTCGTAAAGACCGGTTCCGGTGTCACGAAGGTCGCTGCGGGCGACAAGGTGGCGATCAGCTTCAACAGTTGCGGACAGTGCACGCATTGCGCGAAGGGAGAGCCCGCGTACTGCCACAACTTCATGGCCTACAACTTCGCCGGTGTGCGGCCTGACGGCAGCGCCGCACTGTCCGCGGGTGACACGCCTCTCGGCAGCAACTTCTTCGGACAGTCCTCCCTCGCAACGCACGCCATCGCCCACGAGCGCAACGTTGTGAAGGTCGCCGACGATGCACCCCTCGAGCTCGTCGGTCCGCTCGGCTGCGGAATCCAGACCGGCGCGGGTGCGGTGTTCAACTCTCTCGACGTAGCTCCTGGATCCTCGCTGGTGGTCGTCGGGGCAGGATCGGTCGGCCTGGCAGCCGTGCTCGCTGCCGTCGTCCGCGAGGTCGGCGTGATCATCGTCGTCGAACCTCACGAGTCGCGTCGCGAGCTCGCACTCTCTCTCGGCGCAACCCACGTAGTCGATCCCGCGGACGGTGTCCTCTCCGAGCAGATCCGAGCAATCGCGCCCGAAGGCGTCGACTACGCCATCGACACGACGGCCCTCCTGCCCGTCCTTGACCAGATCCTGCAGTCACTGGGCGTCCGGGGCTCCCTCGGACTCATCGGTGTCCCCGCCGACCCTACGGCCACACTCCCGATCGGCATGATGTCGACCCAGCTGTTCGGCCACACGATTCGCGGGATCGTCGAGGGCGATGCCGACCCCGACAAGTTCATTCCTTACCTTCTCGATCTGCACCGTCAGGGAAAGTTTCCATTCGACAAGTTGATCACAACGATGCCGTTCTCACAGATCAACGAAGCTGTGGCCGTACAGCATCGAGGTGAGGCGGTGAAGGTCGTCCTCGTTCACGAATGATGGCCAACACCCCTTGCCCTTCGGATGCTCCGGAAACAGTGAGAAAGGCCGTTCGATGTCAGTAGATCTGAAAGCCCGCCCGCCGAAGGCGAGCGCGGTCCGGAAGGCCGTCCAGGTCGCGCCGACGGCCGTCGGCGCGTTCTACGCGACGTCGATGGAAACGTTCCGATGCATGTTCAAGCGGCCCTTCCACGCTCGTGAGTTCGTGCAACAAGCGTGGTTCATCGCTGGTGTGTCGATCATGCCGGCACTGTTGATGGCGATCCCGTTCTGCATGATGTTCGTTTACCAGATCAATATTTTGTTGGCCGAGATCGGTGCTGTGGATCTCGCCGGCGCCGGCGCCGGCGTCGCGATCATCCGTGAAATCGGCCCGGTGGTAACCGTTCTCGTGGTGGCTGGTGCCGGTTCGACCGCCATCTGCGCCGATCTGGGTTCGCGGACCATTCGTGAAGAGATCGACGCGATGAAGGTGTTGGGGATCGATCCTATTCAAAGACTTTGTGTGCCGAGGGTCCTGGCTTCGACTCTCATCGCAATGTTTCTCAACGGACTCGTCTCGGCAGTCGGGCTCGTGGGTGGTTACCTTGCGACGGTCTACATGCAGGGTGCGTCGCCGGGGCAGTACGTCACGTCCATCTCGATTCTCACGGGACTGCCCGACTTCCTCGTCAGCGAGGTGAAGGCGGCGGTGTTCGGCATGCTCGCCGGTCTCGTCGCCTGCCACCTGGGGCTCAACGCGAAAGGCGGACCCAAGGGGGTGGGGGACGCGGTAAATCAGACGGTGGTGTTCAGCTTCCTGCTGCTCTTCCTCGCGAACTCGGTCATCACCACGCTTGCGCTGCACTGACAGCGCTCAACACGCCGCACAGGCGGCTGTGAACGGGAGAATTCTGTGTCGAAAGTTACTCGGGCCGCGGGCGCGAGACCGCAAGTTGCCGGGCTCGCGCTCCGCACGGTCAGTGCACCGGTTGGTCATCTGGAGGAGATGGGCAGACAGCTCCACTTCTACAGTCACGCCGTCACCTCGATACCGCACACGGTTCGGCGTTACCGGAAGGAAACGATCCGACTGCTCGCCGAGGTCAGCATGGGCACCGGTGCCCTTGCGGTGATCGGGGGAACCCTGGTCGTCATCTCGCTTCTCACCACCGCGGTCGGATACGAGGTCGGCCAGCAGGGAGCGACGTCGCTGGGCCGAATCGGAATCGGTGCGCTGTCCGGATTCATCTCGGCATTCTTCAATACGCGGGAGGCGATTCCCGTCATTGCGGGTATCGCGCTGACCGCGACGGTCGGGGCGGGTTTCACCGCGCAACTGGGTGCGATGCGGGTGAGCGAGGAGATCGACGCCATGGAGACCATGTCGATCCCGTCGCTCCCCTATTTGGTGACCACCCGCGTCACCGCCGGGGTCATCGCGGTGATTCCGCTGTATTGCGTGGCGTTGTTCGTCGGGTACGTCGCCACCCAACTTGTTACCGAGTATCTCGGTGGAGCGAGCGGAACGTATCAGCACTATTTCAACGTCTTCCTCGTGCCGAGTGACGTCGCATGGTCGACGGTGAAGGTTCTCGCGATGTCGGTGGTGGTGATGTGTGTGCACTGCTACCACGGCTACAACGCCAAGGGCGGTCCGGCGGGAGTCGGTGTCGCGGTCGGTCGCGCGGTACGCACGTCCCTGATCGCGATCATGGTCATCGACCTTCTCGTCGGAATTGCCGTCTACGGTGGTTCCGCCGGCGCCGTGAAAGTGTCGGGCTGACATGGGTGGCCACATCGAAGAGCGGAGCCGCCTCGTCTACGCGCTCCTGGGAATGTTTCTGATCGTGTTGATGGCGATTGCGACGGCAGTGTCCGTCGGCATCTACCGCGGATCGTTCTCCTCGACCGTTCCGGTCACGCTGTACTCGGCGCGGTCAGGGCTGATGCTCGAACCCGGATCGGACATCAAGATGCGCGATGTCGTGGTCGGCCGGGTGTCGAAGGTGCAGCTGGTGGACGACCAGGCGGCGATCACCATGGACATAGACGAGAGCCAAGCTTCGGCGATACCGGAGAACATCACGGCCGTGATCGATCCGACCACGTTGTTTGGCCGCAAGTTCGTCACTCTGGTGCAGCCGGATCATCCTTCGAGGCAACCTGTTTCGGCGGGATCGGTGGTTCGGGCGACCGGTGTCGTCACGGAGGTCAACGATCTCCTCGACTCGCTGGTGACGGTGCTGCGGACGGTCGAACCACAGAAGGTCAACGCGACATTGAGTGCGCTGTCCACCTCGTTGCAGGGCCGCGGTGACCAACTCGGCGACATGATGGTCGAACTCGACACCTACCTGTCCGAGTTCAACGGCAGCCTCCCCACATTGCAGCGCGACCTGGTCAAGGGCGCGGAGGTCTCCGACATCCTCGCCGACGCCGCTCCGGAACTCCTTCGAACCGTCGACCACGTGAGTACCACCGGTGACACGGTGACCGAACGCGAACAGCAGTTGAGCGCCTTCCTGCTCAGTTTCAGCGGCTTCGGCAACAGCGGACGGAGCTTCTTCGAGGCCTCGGGTGTCCCGCTGGAAAAGTCCCTCGATGCGCTGGAGCCCACGACGGCACTGCTCGCCCAGCACGCGCCAATGTACCCGTGTTTCCTGGCGAGCATGGATCAGACCAACAGATACCTCGAGCGCACTCTCGGTGGTAGTGATCAGCCGGGGCTGAACGTCTTCGCCACTCTGCTGATGGGTGATCCGCCGTACACGTATCCAGAGGACGCGCCGAAGAACGGTGCGGACGGCCCGCCGCGGTGTTACGACCCCGCGCAGGCACCGGGACATACTGATTTCGACGACGGCAGCCACGCCTATCAGCCGGCACGCGGCGTCGAGGATCTGGTCGGTAACCCATTCGCGCAGTTCATGTTCGGAGGTGGGCGTTGATGACGAAGGCGCCGGGAATCAAACTGCTGATCTTTGTGCTGGTCACGTCTTTGACCGGATTCGGTGTGGCGACGGTGGTGGGAAACATGCGCTTCGGCAGCACCCATACCTATCAGGCCGTCTTCTCGAATGCGTCCGGGCTGGGCAACGGCGAGGACGTCAAGGTCGGTGGTGTGCCGATGGGCAAGGTGAAGGAGGTGGCGTTGGCCACAGACGGCACGGCACTGGTCTCGTTCTCCCTCTCCACCGAACGCCCGCTGACGGCCGGGACCACCGCGCGGATCAAGTACAAGAACCTGATCGGTGACCGGTACGTGGAGTTGTCGAACGGGCCCGGCGCCATCAGCGCGCTCGACGGCCCGATCCCGCTCGAACAGACCACCCCCGCCCTCGACCTCGATCAGGTGGTCAACGGCTTCCGGCCTCTGCTGCAGGGTCTGGATGCGGATCAGACCAATCAACTCTCTGCCTCGCTGATCGAGGTACTCAACGGCCAGGAAGCGAGTATCGGGCGTTTGGTGAGTCAGATCGGAACTCTGAGCAACTCGCTGGCGGACCGGGATCAAGCGATCGGTCAGGTGGTGAGCAACTTCAATACCGTGATTGGGACCGTGAACAATCGCGGTGACCAGTTCTCGGCGCTGATCGACCAGCTTCAACGGCTGGTCGCCGGTCTCGACGGTGATCGCGACCTGATCACCAACTCGTTGGTGAACATCGACCGGGTCACGAACAGTCTCGCGGGAGTACTCGACCAGAATCGGCCGGCGATTGCGCAGGACGTCGTGGCGCTGGGCGATCTCGCGGGCAACCTCAACGCGAACACCGACACCCTGAACATGGTGCTGTCCACCCTGCCCGAGAACTACCGCCTCATCGGCCGCGTCGCGAGCTACGGAAACTTCGTGAACTTCTTCCTGTGTGGTCTCGCCATCAAGTACGCGCCCGGGCCTGGCGGCATCACACCGATGTTCAAGGCTCCCGCAGAAAGGTGCCAGTGATGGCCCAGAAGTCATTCCTCGAACGCGATGCGTTCCGCATGGGCCTGATCGGAACCGCAGTGCTGATCGGGATCATGTTCCTCGCGCTCAACTTCAACTCCATACCCGGCATCAACAGGGGTACGACCTATCATGCCGAGTTCGCCGATGCCAGTGGCCTCGCGGCGGGCGATACCACCCAGATCGCGGGTGTCGAGGTCGGTAAGGTCACGAAGCTGTCGATCGACGGCGGGAAGGTCGACGTGGAGTTCGACGTCGACAGCGGTGCGGTCGCGCTCGGTGAGGACACCACGGCGGCGATCAAGGTCGAAACCGCTCTCGGGCGGCGATACGTCGAGATAACACCGGGGCGTCACGGTGAACTCGCCGACGGGGCAACGATCCCGCTGGAGCGAACCAATTCCGGATACGACATCACCCGAGCACTCGAGGAAGTCACCGACAAGGTGTCCAACACCGACACCGTCAATCTCTCCGGTGCACTCGACCAGATCTCCTCGGTCGAAGACGAGCTTCCGCCGGACCTGCGGTCTTCCCTCGACGGGCTGTCGCGGCTGTCGAACACGGTGGCAAGCCGCGACGAGGAAATGCGTCAGCTGCTTTCCGGCGCGGCCGACGTGTCCCACATACTCGCGGACCGCGACGTCCAGGTCGCGGCCCTGTTCGGCCAGGGACAGTCGCTCTTCGCGGCGCTGAACAGCCGGGCGGACACCATCCATCGGGTGCTCGTCCAGTCACGTCAGGTGGCCGACGCGCTCACCGGGCTATCCCGTGACAACTCCGCAACACTCGGACCCACTCTCGAGAAGTTGAAGGCTTTGGTGGCCACCTTGAACAGCAATTACGACAACATCAACGCGTCCTTGACCGGCCTGGAGCGGTTCGCGAATCAGGTGGGCGAGGCCGTGGGCAGTGGTCCGTTCTTCGGAGCACTCATACACAACATCGTCCCGGCCAATCTCTCCGGACAGCTGCCCGGCGCACTCGGGGGGCCGCGCTGATGGCATCGATACGGGAAATGGCACGGGCACTTCCGGCGAGATTGCTCGCCGTGGTTATAGCGGTCGCCCTGGTCGGATTGCTGACCGCCGCATGGATCGAAAATCACTCCGTCAACCACGTCACGGCCTACTTCCGGAACACCACCGGCATGTATGCCGGAGACCGGGTGATGATTCTCGGTGTCGAGGTCGGCCGCATCACGACGATCGAACCGGACGGCGAGCGGGTCCGGGTGGAATTCGACTACGACAACGAGTACGACGTCCCCGCCGACGCCAAAGCCGCGGTCGTCGCCCCGACGTTGGTTACCGGCCGCTACATCCAGCTGGCCCCGGCGTACTCCGGCGGACCGACCCTGGCGGACGGTGACGAGATCCCCTTGGACCGAACTGCGGTGCCGGTCGAGTTCGACGAGATCAAGAAGCAGGTGGTCAAGCTCAGCGAGGACGCCGGCCGTACCCCGGAGAATCCCGATGGCTCGCTCAATCAGTTTGTCACCAGCACCGCCCGAACTCTGGACGGGACAGGTTCTGCGCTGCACGATTCCCTCACCAACCTGTCTGATGCGGCCACCACGCTGAACGCGAGCGGCGAGGACCTGTTCGGGACTGTCGAGAACCTCCAGAAGTTCACGACCGCGCTGGCCGCCAGCGACCAGCAGATCAGGGCGTTCAGCAATGAACTCGCGAACGTGTCCGGAATGCTGAATGCCAATCGCACGGAACTCGACGCGGTGCTGAGCAGCATGCTGACGACGTTTCAAGAAGTCACGAAGTTCGTCGAGGAAAACCGCGGCGCACTGGTCGACAACGTCGGGCAGCTGAACGAGATCATGCGACTGCTCGTGGACCGTCAGGACACCCTCATGTCGATCCTCCACGCCGGCCCGACGGCGCTGTCGGACTTCTACAACATCTATGATGCCGACGCGAACTCGCTGACGGGTGCATTGGCGATCCCCGATATGCCGGACCCGCGCTCACTCATCTGCGCACTCTTGACCACGGTCGACGCACCGGCGGACGAATGCGGCAAGGCTGCCGGCGCTTTCACCGCACCGCTCGCCGCCGCCGCCGCCCAGCAGGCCGCACCGATCACTAACCCGCTGCTGCCGGGGACTACGCCACGCGTTTCCGCGCCGACCGATCCCGTCGCCTCCATCACCCAGAATCTGCAGAACCTCATTCTTCCGGAGGCACCACGATGACGAACACCATTCGGAGGTCCGCGCTCACCGCGACCATGCTCGTCGGCGTCGTGGCGGCGGCGGCCGGGTGCCGATTCGACGGCATCAATTCGATCGGACTGCCCGGTAACACGGTCGGAGGTGACACACACCAGGTAACCGTCGAGCTGGCGGATATCCAGAATCTGGTCGGCAACTCACCGGTGAAGGCCGGCAACGTCATCGTGGGAAACATCAGTCACATCACCGGCGACAACTGGGGTGCCAAACTGACCCTCGAGCTCGACCCGGCGGCCGAGATCCCCGCCAACGTGAGCGCCAAGCTCGCGCAAACCAGTGTTCTGGGCTCCCAGTATCTCGAACTCACCGTGCCTGCCGGTGTGGACGCCGTCGGCCGACTCGCCGACGGTGACCTGATCCCCCTCGACCGCACCAGCCAGTATCCCTCGACCGAGGAGGTGCTTTCAGCGCTCGCCCTCGTCCTCAACGGCAGCGGGCTGCAACAGATTCGCACCGTGACATCGGAGCTCAACCGCGTTCTGGGCGGCCGGGAGGAATCGCTGCGCAGCCTGTTCGGCAACCTCGAAGAGTTCGTCGGCGGTGTCGACCAACAGCGCGACGACATCATCCGCGCAATCGACGGCCTCGATCGCCTCGGCGCGGAATTGGCCAGCCAGAATCAGACGATCGACCGTGGGATCACCTCGATCCAGCCGGCCCTGCAGATCCTCGACGAACAACAGAAGCAACTCACCACGATGCTGGACGACGTGGGACGGTTCGGCGAGGTCGCCACCGACGTGCTCGAGAGCAGCCGCGCGGACCTCGACGCGAACCTGAGGTCGCTGCAGCCGGTGCTCTCGCAGCTCGCCGCGGCCGGTGACCACCTCCCGGAAGCGCTGAAGATCGCCGGAACGATCCCGTTCCCGGTGACCACCACTCAGCGCGCCGTCAAGGGTGACTACACAAATGCCTTCCTCACCCTCGACCTCAGTGCCGAGACGGTCGGCGGCAAGGTCCTCGGCAGTATCCCCCTCGACGAGTTGGCGGGACTGAACCCGGCCCGCCAAGCGGTCAATCCTCTGCTGGCACCCACCGGAGCAACAACATCCGACGGGCCCGCAGCGTCCGCACCGCAGAACGGAGCTCCGCGCTGATGAGAACAAAACTCGTTCGCTTCCAACTCATCGTGTTCACGGTCGTCGCGGTTCTCGCCGTCGGCAACGCCGCGATCAACTACCTCGGCCTCAAGCGGATCACCGGCATCGGAATGTACACAGTAACAGCAGAATTCGATCGGGTCGGCGGACTCTACGTCAACTCGCTGGTGACCTATCGCGGCGTCGACGTCGGCGTCGTGAAGTCGATCGACCTGGGCCCCGATCGAGCGTCCGCAGAACTGCAGCTCGATTCGGACTTCGCGATCCCGAGTAGCAGCCAGGCATTCGTCCGCAGCGTCTCCGCCATCGGCGAGCAGTACCTGGACATGATCCCGGCGTCGTCCGAAGGCCCCTTCCTCGCCGACGGTGACGTGCTCACGAAGGAGAACACCGAAATCCCGGTGCCCGCCTCCGAGGTCGTCGACAAGGTGAACGTGCTCCTCACCGAGCTGCCCAAGGACGACCTCCGCGTCACCGTCGACGAGGCCTACACCGCCTTGAACGGGGCCGGGCCTGCCCTGTCGCGGCTCATCGACTCCTCCCGTCCCCTGATCGAACTCGCGCAGGCGAAGATCGGCACCACCAGGACACTGCTCGACGACGCCGAACCCGTCCTCGACGCCGGAGTCGACTCCCGCGCCGACATTGCGAGCTTCTCCCACGATCTGTCTTCGTTCTCCGAACAGTTGGTGATGAGCGACGCCCAAGTCCGCGGAGTCCTCGACAACGGATCCCAGTTCTTCGACACCGTCAGCGGCACACTCGACGACCTCCGCCCCACCGTTCCGCTGCTGCTGGCGAACCTGCAGACGGTCGGCGAGGTCGCCCGAGTGAACATCCCCGGAATTCAGCAGATCCTGGTGGTCTACCCGGCGGTGTCCGCTTCGGTCAACTACATGCACCGCGGAGTTCAGGGCGAGGACCGGGAATACGGTCAGGGCGCCCTCGACGTCAAACTCGGCAACACCGCGAACCCACTCCCCTGCACCGAGGGCTACCAGGAAACGCAGCGCCGCGACCCCAGCGATGTCAGCACCGCCCCGGCACCGGAAAATTCCTATTGCAAACTGCCGCAGGCCGACCCTCGTGTCGCCCGAGGAGTACGCAACGTCCCCTGCGCGACCGATCCCACAGTGCGATCCGCGGAGATCGCGGACTGCCCCGGCGGTCTGCCGTCCACCTGGCCGGAAATGCTGGCCCGGCCGGGCCAACCGTACTCCCCGCCGCCCACCGACACCGTGGCACCGGATACCGGACCGATCTCGACCCCGCCGACCCCTGACGCCATCGACCCCGCAACCGCCACACCGGCCTCGTGGTCCACCCCGCAAGGCTCCACCGACAGCGACGGCTCTCTCAGCGTCCCCTATGACCCGGTCACCGGAAACTTCCGGGCACCGAACGGCGATCTCTACTCGATCGCCAGCGTTTCTGCACCACACTCGAAGGAGGAATCAACATGGCAGGCACTTCTGCTCCGGTAGAGGTCGGGCCCCACCTCGACCACACCGACGTTGACCACGACAGGGACGACGTCCCGGCGACGACACACGACTCCGAGGAGCGGGTACCGACGCGCGGATTCCTCATCGGACTGGCCGCAACGCTGGTGATCGCGATCGCCGCCCTCGTCGGCGGCGGCATCTCGTGGACAAACCTACGCGCCGAACAAGCCGCACAGTCCCGAGATGGGCAGGTCCTCGAAACGGCCCGGCAGATGGTAGTCAACCTCGTGACCCTGCGACACCAGAGCGTTGACGAAGACATCCAGCGCGTCGCGGACGGCACCACCGGACCCTTCCGAGACCAGTTCACCAGCGCTACGGGAAGTTTCGGTGACGTCTTGAACCAGGGCCAAGTCGAGTCGACCGGCGAAGTGAAGGAAGCCGGGCTCGTCGAGACCGGCAACGACCATGCGGTGGTCCTCGCTGCCGTGACCTCCACGGTGAAGAACACCGAGGCACCCGCCGGTGAGATCCGCGTCTACCGCATGAAGGTCTCCCTCGATTCGGTGGACGGCAACTGGCTCGTCTCAGATGTGGAGTTCGTAGCATGAGAAACACTCTCGCCCGGATCCCCGGGGCAGTCGCATCCTGGACCTTCGCACGCCGTCGGGCCACCCGCTACCTCGCCGTGCTTTTCGCCGGCGCACTGGTCGCGGTCGCCGTCGCTACCGCTCTCCAGGTACACGATCACCGCCAGGTGAACACCGCGGAGGCACAGGCACGCGAACGCGGAACCCAGCTGATCGCCGACGTGCTGTCGTACGACTTCAACACCATCGACGCGCACTTCGCCGACGTACTTCCCAGTCTTGGTGGCGATCTCCGCGGCCAGTTCGACAGCGTCGGCAAAGAAGTCATCATTCCCTCGGCAAAAGAACGCCAAGTCGTCACCTCGGCGACCGTCGTCGAATCGTCCGTCGTCTCCGCGTCCGACGACGCAGTGACTCTGCTGTTCTTCGTCAACCAGTCGACCACCAGCACCGACAGCGCCGCACCGAAGTTGGACGGAAGTCGCGTACGGGTCGGCATGACCGAGCAGGAGGGAACGTGGGTCATGACGGAAATGACCCCGGTCTGACCGCATCCCGAAGCACGGGGATCAGTCGCTTTTTTCGCAATCGTAGGAGGTAGTCGTGGGAGTCGAGGTATCCGTCGAGGGACTGACCAAGTCGTTCGGCTCGCAAAGGATCTGGCAGGACGTCACATTGACCCTTCCGACAGGTGAGGTCAGCGCGTTGCTGGGCCCGTCGGGAACCGGTAAGTCGGTGTTCCTGAAATCGCTGATCGGTCTACTCCGCCCGGAGCAGGGCTCGATCGTGATCGACGGCACCAACATTCTCGAGTGCTCGTCCAAGGAGCTCTACGAGATCCGAAAGCTGTTCGGTGTGCTCTTCCAGGACGGTGCCCTGTTCGGCTCGATGAACCTGTACGACAACGTGGCGTTCCCGCTGCGCGAGCACACCAAGAAATCCGAATCCGACGTCCGCAAGGTCGTCATGGAAAAGATGGAACTCGTCGGCCTGCTCGGGGCCGAGGACAAACTGCCCGGCGAGATCTCGGGCGGTATGCGCAAACGCGCCGGCCTGGCCCGGGCCCTGGTACTCGACCCGCAGATCATCCTCGTCGACGAGCCGGACTCGGGTCTGGACCCAGTGCGCACCACCTACATCAGCCAGACGTTGATCGACATCAACGCCGAGATCGACGCCACGATCCTGATCGTCTCGCACAACATCAACCTCGCACGGACGGTGCCCGACAACATCGGCATGCTCTTCCGGCGAGAATTGGTCATGTTCGGCCCCCGCGAGGTCCTGCTCACCAGCGACCAGCCGGTGGTCAAGCAGTTCCTCAACGGCACCATGATCGGTCCGATCGGCATGTCCGAGGAAAAGGACGAGGCCACCATGGCCGCCGAACAGGCGTTGGTCGACGCCGGACACCACGCCGGTGGTGTCGACGACGTCGAGGGCATCGTCCCGCAGATGAAAGCCACCCCCGGCATGCCGTTCCGCCAGGCCGTCGCCCGCCGCCAGGAACGCGTCCGTCACATCATGCACACCCTGCCCGAGAGCGCCCAGAACGCCATCCAGGAGAGCTTCGAGGAGAGCACCGGATCCTACGACGACACCGAAGAATTTTCGCTCTACGAGGAACCCCTCGAATCCGTGTAAAGCATCGTTCGAGCTCGCAACTCAGCAAAAAAGCACTACAACCCAGATCGACGAGAGGAACCCGTCATGACGACGAACAACAACGCCTTTTTCATCGGGGGCGAATGGCATGCGCCCACCTCGAGTGGCGTGATCACGGTGGTATCACCCAACGACGAACAGGTGGTGGGTCACGCCCCCGACGGTGCCGAACCCGATATAGACGCCGCCGTCGACGCGGCGCGCCGGGCATTCGACGATCCGACCGGTTGGTCGCAGTGGGAGCCGGCACGGCGAGCGCAGGCACTGGGGCGCCTCGCCGATGCGCTCGACAAACGCGCACCCGAGATGGTCCAGGCGGTGAGTTCTCAGAACGGGATGCCCGTCGCCGTCGCGGAGAAGTTGGAGGCGGTCTTCCCGCAGATTCTGCTCCGCTACTACGCCGGTCTGATCGAGAACGACGGCTTCGAGGAGACGCGCCCCGGGCTCCTTGGCGGATCGACACTCGTCACCAAGACTCCAATCGGCGTCGTCGGTGCCATCGTCCCGTGGAACTTTCCGCAGGCGCTCGCCGCATTCAAGTACGCTCCGGCTCTCGCTGCCGGGTGCACGATCGTCATCAAACCGTCCCCCGAAACGGTGCTCGACAGCTACATCCTCGCGGAGGCGATCGAAGAGGCGGACCTGCCGGCGGGCGTGATCAACATCGTGCCCGGAGGCCGCGAACTTGGCGCGTATCTGGTTTCGCACCCCGGAATCGACAAGGTGGCGTTCACCGGTTCGTCGGCTGCCGGCCGTAGCATCGCCGAGGTTTGCGGTCGACTGCTCCGTCCGGTGACGCTGGAACTGGGTGGAAAGTCGGCGGCGATCATCCTCGACGACGCGAACCTGGACCTCGGCACCGTCGGCGAACAGCTGTTCGGCGCAACTATGTTGAACAACGGGCAGGCCTGCTATCTCGGCACCCGAATCCTGGCGCCACAGTCGCGTTACCAGGAAGTGGTCGACACGTTCAGCGCTCTGGTCGGGTCACTGACCGTCGGAAGTTCCCTCGACCCCGCCACGATGGTAGGACCGATGGCGAGCGCCCGGCAGCGCGACCGGGTGGAGTCCTACATCGCGAAGGGCAAGGGCGACGGCGCCCGCATCACGGTCGGTGGTGGACGCCCCGCAGACCTCGACAAGGGATGGTTCGTGGAACCGACCATCTTCGCGGACGTCGACAACAACTACACGATCGCCCAGGAGGAGATCTTCGGCCCGGTGCTGTCGATCATTTCATATCGGGACGACGAGGACGCTGTCCGCATCGCGAACGACAGCGACTTCGGACTCGGTGGCACCGTCTTCACTGACGATCACGACCACGGGGTCGCCGTCGCCCGGCGCATCCAGACGGGAACGATCGGCATCAACGGCTACCTCCCCGACCCGACGGCGCCCTTCGGTGGTATCAAGGCCAGCGGCCTCGGCCGCGAACTGGGTCCGGAGGCACTGTCGGCCTACCTCGTGCCGAAGTCGATCTACCTGTAACTACTTGGTGCGGGTGCGACGCTCGGGGCGCCCCCGCACCCACAGGCCGCTCATCCCTCCGGGGTGTTTCCCTCACCCCGGAGGATGAGAAGGCGTCCGATTCATACCTTTAATCCCTTCCTGGTCGGTATTATGGTTCGACCAATCCCTCCCGGGCCTGTCCGAAGTCGAGGAGAGGCACCTGAAAAGCAAGGATCCGCACATGGATGTCATGGAACACGCGGGAGCCACTCTCCCCGAGGACCGCTACAGTGCGAGCACCCTCGAGGCGTTCCGATCGAATGGGTACTGGCGCGACGAAAGCCTGGCCGAACATGTCGACCGCTGGGCCACGATCGATCCGGACTTCGTCGCCGTCACCGACGGCTACGGAACGCTTACCCGCGGTGAGCTTCGGGCGCAGGCATACCGCCTCGCCGCCTCACTGAAGAAGCTGGGAGTCGAGCGGGGCGACCGCGTTCAGGTCCAGTTGCCGAACTGGAACGAATTCGTCGTCATCTATGTGGCGCTCGCCAGGATCGGTGCCGTGCTGGTACCGACGATGCCTGTCTACCGGCACGACGAGGTCCGCTACGTATTGGAGCACTCCGGCGCCAAAATTTCCTTCGTGACAGAGGAATTCCGGAAGTTTCGCTACACCGACATGCTGGCCGAGGTTCGCACGGAGGTGCCCGGCCTCGAGCATGTCGTCGTCGTGCGCGGAGCAGTGGGAGCCGACGAGATCGCGTTCGAATCGCTGACCGCCGGCGACCATGTGCCAAGCGACGACGAACTCGGACCGCCACCGTCGGCCGATGCGCCCCACGCCATCATCTACACATCAGGAACCGAGTCGCGACCGAAGGGTTGCCAGCACACCTTCAACACGCTCTCCTTCACCGTCTACGGTCTCGGTAGTGAGGTGATGAGCCTCGACCCCGACGACGTGATGTTCATGCCCTCGCCCGTCACGCACGCGACCGGACTCGCCGTGGGTGTTGCGGCACCGCTGATCCTCGGCAGTGGAATTCATCTCCTCGACGTATGGGATCCCAACGAGGGCCTCCGGCGTATCGCAGAGTTCAAGACGACGATCAGCATGGCCGCGACACCGTTCCTTCAAATGGCTCTCGGAGCCATCGAGGTAGGTGCCGACCACGATGTCAGCTCTATGCGAATGTGGGTCAGTGCCGGCGCACCGATTCCGGAAGCACTACTGCAGGCATGGAAAATGGCACTTCCCGAGTGCCTCCTTCTCCCCGTATACGGCAGCAGCGAAGGACTATTGGTCACGGCCGTGCGGGTCGACGACCCCGTCGAGAAGGTGCTCTCCTCCGACGGGCGGGCCTTCGATGGTGTCGGTCTCGAAATCCGCGACGAGGACGGCGCCGTCGTGCCGGCTGGTGAGGAAGGCCAGATCTTCTATGGAGGACCGGGGATCTTCCTCGGCTACTGGCGCGACCCCGAGCGGACAGGCGCGTCGGTCGACGATCGGGGCTTCCTCTCCTCGGGCGACCTCGGCCGCGTCGACGACGACGGCTATCTTCGGGTCACAGGACGGATCAAAGACCTGATCATCCGCGGAGGCATGAACATCTCCGCGCGGGAAGTGGAGGAGCACCTCCTTGCGCATCCGCAAATCACCGGGGCAGCGGCTGTGTCGATGCCCGACGAACGTCTCGGCGAAAAGGTGTGCGCTTTCATCGTCGTCAACGACTCCGCACCGTCTCTGGACGAATTGGCCGACTTCCTTCAAAATGAACGTCAGGCCATGATGCAGAAAATTCCCGAAAAGCTCGTGGTCGTCGATCAACTCCCCACCACCGCGACCGGGAAGATCCAGAAGTTCATTCTCCGCAAGCAAGCGGCCGAATTGGTTGCCGACGCCTAGGTTCGGCAAAGTGCGAAGGGTACGCCATCAAGTTAACGGATGGCGTACCCTTCGTTGCGGTCGCGATACCAGAAGGCAGCACACGAAGCCAATCATTTTCGAGCGCCGGCATGCGTTGGTGATTTGATCAGCTGAATAGGTGATCGGGAAGTCGTCCATCGTGATTCTCGTAGCCCAGATCCCGTCGGGCCAAGTTGAATCAGTGACTCCCAGTCTGGATAGTCAGGGATCGGAGCCGCCACCGTCACCTCGCGGGTAGCTTCGGTCGCCGTGTCGTCACGGAGGTCATCGGAAGAACGCCGATCAACCGGAAGCGTCCACGGCGGAGATTACGTCTGGCCCAGACCTCCTGGTAGCCTTTGGCATTCACCCCGGCCGCGATCGACGCGTGCACGTTCACCACCCGCCAGTTCTCCCGTACCTCGAGCACACGAGCGTCCGGGGCGACAAGGTGTAGGGGCCACCATCCAACAGTCACTGCGGAGTGCCTCAACTCGCGAGCTCCTTGGTCATGACGGGACACCTGCGACTTCGCTCCCCAAGCGCTAAATACTTGGAGGTACTCCTGTGAGGTGGTGCCGAGCGAGTCGCCGAATTTTCCATCCGCGGCGTCGAGACTGTGCGCGGGTAACGGATTGTCACCACCGAGGTCAGGCCCGCTCGGCCCACTTGCGGCGCTGCGGCCTTTAATCCGGATTACGAACCCCGACGAAGTGTGGGGATCGCGGATGTCGAGAGTGCGGGCGCGGCATCGAAGGATTGGGTCGATCATCTCCACCCCTCTTCCGGACCGTGCAGCTACGCCAATTGCCAGATGCGGAAATGGCATTCGGTAAGCAGGCACGTGGTCTGATCCTCCAGCTCGATGCGGCCTGCCAGGCGGCTGACCATCTCGCGACCGAAACCCGGCGTGTCTTCGAGAAGCATCCCGACGCGCCGATCCTGACCAGTTTTCCTGGGTTGGACGCACTGTCCGGGGCGCGCCATTTGTCGACCGTGTTGGCAGATCCCCAGGTCTGCCGCGACTTGTTTGTTCGTCATCCCCGGCTCCGCGCAGGCTAACACGATCCGCAATCTCAGCGCCAAACGATTGTGGGGTTTTCGCTCGCCGCGACCATCAAAAGAGTTGTTCGCGTTCGTCATCGGTCAACACCAATTCCGCCTTCAGGCGTCCGGTTCGATGCATGCCTCAGATGGTCAAGTTAAAGCACGAACTTCTGGCGTAAGACACTCGGGCAGCTTCACCACTGCCTGGCCACTGGCCAACGCTACGACCCCGACCACGCATTCCCCATTCTCGAGCCCACGGCCGCCACCGCACAGCGACCGACGAACCACTGACTGAAGCAAAGGATTTACGGAATTGCAGCCATCGGGCGTCTGAGCACGGAATGGCAGGCGGGTTCAAGTATTGGTCGCAGCACTCCTGATAGAACACGCATGTACGCGCCGCCCCCGTTGTTCTCGCAGGCCTGTTCATAGGCGGTCAGGTAGGCGATTTTGTGTCGGCGGCCCTGAAGGCGCGTCGTCGCTGCGGGCCGTGGGCGCGTGGGTGCGAGGGGTCCATCCGGACATTCTCCTCGAGAACCGTGGGAGAAATCGTTGTCGCGGGTCGATCCGTATCTCGCCCCTGCAGGCGGGGTTGCTGTGAACCCGGATGCACCGATTTCGGTTGGGGTGGTGAGCTGGTCGTAGCGACGAAATGCCCTGTCGTAGTGGAAGAATCGATCTTGTCTAGGGATCAATTCACACCACACCGGACGGCATTTCGTAGATGCAACTATCTCACACTCGACCCGTTGCGACGGCCAGGTTCGACGACCCGACTCTGGTGGCGGCCGCGGGACTGGTCCCGGTGATGGCATTGGCGCAGGCCAGCGGCCTGCTCACCCTCGCCGATCAGCATCTGAGCGTGCCGACCGACAAAGGTGCCAACCCGGGCCGCAAGGTCGCCTCGCTGGTCGGTGGGATGGTCGCCGGCGCCGACAGCATCGACGACCTGGCGATCCTGCGGCACGGGGCGATGGGAACGATATTCGATCGGCCCTATGCACCGTCGACCCTGGGATCGTTCCTTCGCCGGTTCGCCTTCGGACACGTTCGGCAACTCGACGCCGTCGCGACGCGGTTCCTGGGCGCTCTCGCCGACCGAACGTCCCTGGTCGGTGGCATCGACACCGGGCGGGTACTGGTCGATATCGACGATAC
>NZ_LTCZ01000104.1:0-29153 GCF_001583455.1 Rhodococcus sp. LB1
CGGACGACGAACGACGGCGCAGGCAACGCCCGTCGGTCGAGCTTCCCACTGGGATTCAACGGCAACGCGTCGACGACCATCACCTGCGACGGCACCATATAGGTCGGCAGAGTCTCGCCCACCCTGATGCGCAGGGTCTCCGGGTCCAGGGCAGCCCTGGTATCGGGAACGACGTATCCCACCAGTTGTTCACCGGTGTGGGGATCGTGGCGCAAGACCACGACGGTCTGTGCGACTCCTTCGCACCTGCTGAGCGCTGCCTCGATCTCACCGAGTTCGATCCGCAGACCCCGCAATTGCACCTGTGAGTCGATTCGCCCGACGAAGTCCAGTCGTCCGTCTTTCGTCCACCGCACCAGATCGCCCGTGCGGTACATCAGTTCGCCGGAACCCCTGAAGGGGTTGGCCACGAATCGAGCTGCCGTGAGTGCACCGCGGGCATGGTAGCCGCGGGCGAGCCCACTGCCCGACAGATACAGCTCGCCGATCACGCCGACCGGAGAGGGATGCAGCCTTGCATCGAGGACAACAGCTCCGGCGCCCTCGATCGGGGTGCCGATCGTGATTCGTTCCTCCGGCACGAGCGGCTCGGTCATGGAGATGATGATGGTGGTCTCTGTGGGACCGTAACTGTTGAAGAAACGACAGGCGGGTGCGAACTTCGCGACCAACTCCGGCGGGCAGACGTCTCCTCCGACGACCACGGCCTGGAGTTCGTCGAGCCCGTCCGGGTCGACGATCCCCAGCGCCGCCGGCGCTGTGATGATGTGGGTGACCCGCTCGACGCGCAGCAACTCCGCGAGCTCGCCGCCACCGATGATCTCGGGTGGAGCGACAACCAAGGTGGCGCCGGCACTGAACCCCGCGATCATCTCGAATACCGACGCATCGAAGCTCGACGACGAGAATCTCAGCACCCGCGAGTCGCCGGTCAAGTCCAGTTCGAGGCGGGCGCCTGCACAGAACGACGCCAGCCCGGCATGGGTTACAACGACACCCTTCGGGACCCCGGTCGAACCCGACGTGTAGATCATGTAGGCCGCATTGGACAACGCGACCGGCGCACCGCGCTCGCCGTCTGTGATCTGTGCCGCCGAAACCTCGTCGCACAGATCCTGCACTTCACCCGCGGTGGGTACCAGCCAGGCAACCTTTCCCGGCAGCGACGTAGTCTCGGCGCTGGTAAGACCGATCACGGCCCCTGAATCGGCCAACATGTACTCGATCCGCTCGGCCGGCAGTTTCGGATCGACCGGCACGAACCCGCCGCCCGCCTTCGCGACCGCCCACACCGCAACCACTGATTCGATGGACCGAGCGAAGGCCAACGCGACAAATGTTTCAGGACCGACACCACGAGAGATCAGCACTCGGGCCAGTCGGTTCGATCGGGAGTCGAGGTCCGAATACGACATCTCCACACCACCGCAGGTCAACGCAACACCCACGGGGTTCGACGCGACGCCGGCCGCCAGAATCTCCGGCAACGTCCGTGCCTGAACAGGCAGTGGCTCAGGGGCCGCAGCCGCGAGCACCCGTTGCCGCTCGGCCGGACCCAGCAAGTCGACGTCGCCCACCGCGACGGACGGATTCTCGATGACCGCGTCGAGCACCCGCACGAACCCCTCGGCGATCCCGTACACCGTCGGAGCATCGAAGATGTCCGCCGCATACGACAGCCTCCCCGCATACCCGCCCCCGGCCGCCTCACTCAGAGCCATCGAGAGGTCGAACTGCGCGGCCTCCCACTCCACTTCCACCGGTGACACCGTCAAACCCGGAAGCTCCACCCTCGACGGCGCGAAATTCTGAAATGCCAACAGCACCTGAAACAGCGGCGAGAAGGACTGCGACCGCACTGGATTCAGCTTGTCCACCAACCGCTCGAACGGCACATCAGCCCTGCCGAACGCCTCGAGGTCCGAATCGCGCACCCGCCCCACCAGCCCCGTGAACGACTGACTCGGCTCACAATCGGCCCGCAATACCAATGTATTGACGAACATGCCCACCAGATCGTCCAACGCCGCATCACCACGACCCGCCACCGGCGACCCGATCGCGATATCCGATGTCCCACTCAACTTCGCCAACAGCACCGCCAACGCCGCATGCACAACCATGAACGGGGTCGCACCCTGCTCACGGGCCAGCGCCGCGAGACGCACCACCGTCGCCACCGGAACCGCGAAATCGACACTCGCACCCACCCCCGACCGTACCGCCGGACGTGGCCGGTCGAGCGGCAGAGCCAGCACGTCCGGCAGACCCGCGAGCGCATCCGCCCAGTACTCGAGCTCCTGCGACATCAGCGACGTGGGATCGTCCTCCGAGCCGAGAAGGCCTCGCTGCCACAGGGTGTAATCCGCATACTGCACCGGCAGCGGGGTCCACGACGGCGCGTCGCCGGCTGTGCGCGTGGAGTAGGCGTGCACCAGATCGCGGGCGAGTACCTGGATCGACCAGCCGTCGATGCTGATGTGGTGCACGACCATCACCAACACGTGTTCGTCAGGAGCCTCGCACCGCACCAATGTCAGAGCGATCGGGATTTGCGTGGTCACGTCGAATCCGCGTGCCATTGCCTCCCGGATCCGTGTATCCAGAGCAGCGGCCGGGACGACGTCGGGCGCAACGTCGATCAGATCGCCGGTCGCGGCGTGATCGACCGGCAGCACGAGCTGAGACGGGCCGTCAGGGGATTCGGGAAACATCGTCCGCAGCGATTCGTGCCGTTCCAGGATGTCCGCGGCGGCCCGTCGGAGTGCGTCGACGTCGAGAGGGCCGGACAGCCGCAGTGCCGCCGCCACGTTGTAGGCACTCGACGTGGGGTCGAACCGATTGAGGAACCACACTCGGGTCTGAGCCAGGGACAGGGGGAGCCTGTCGGGCCTCGGGCCGGACACGAGCGCGGGGCGCGGTCCTGCACCGGCGTGCATCCGGTCGACGGCGGTGGCCAGAACCCCGACGGTGGGCGACTCGAACAGCGACCGCACGGTCAACCCGGTGCCGAGCTCGTTGTTGATCCGGGCGACCACACGGGTCGCGATGAGGGAGTTACCCCCGAGGTCGAAGAAATTGTCCGACATACCGATCCGCGAGGCGCCGAGTACGTCCGCGAGAATCTCCGCGAGGACGTACTCCGTCGGGGTGCCGGGCGAGACGAACTGCGCCGAACTCGCGAACTCGGGAACCGGCAGTGCCTTGCGGTCGAGTTTGCCGTTCGCAGTCAACGGCAGTTCCGCGAGCACGACCAGCGCCGACGGCACCATGTACCGGGGAAGCACCGTTGCGGCAGCGTCGAGGAGCGCGCGCATGTCCGGGGACCTCCCGGGCGCAGGTACCACGTATCCGGCGAGGTAGTCGCCGGTGGACCCGTCGTTGCGGGCCAGTGCCACCGCCTGTGCAACATCTGCGTGCCCGTGCAGCGCCGCCTCGATCTCACCGAGTTCGATGCGCTGGCCGCGAAGCTTGACCTGGAAGTCCGTGCGGCCCAGGTATTCGAGCTGCCCGGTCGGCAGCCACCGAACAAGGTCACCGGTGCGGTACAGCCGACAGCCGTCTCGCACGGTTCCCGCGGCCGCGAGGGGGTTCGCTACGAACCTCTCCGCCGTCAGATCGGACCGGGCCTGGTATCCGCGCGCGAGCTGGACACCGCCGAGATACAACTCCCCCGCTACCCCGACGGGGACGGGACGCAGGCGTCCGTCGAGCACATACGTATGGGTGTTCCAGACCGGTGCTCCGATCGGCACGGTGGTCTCGTCCGGCCCGGTCTCGTAGGAGGTCACGTCCACCGCTGCCTCGGTGGGACCGTACAGGTTGTGCAGCTCCGCCCCGCTCACCCGGTGCAGATTCGCCGCCGTCACAGGCGGCAATGCCTCACCACTGGTGAACACCCGGCGCAGCGAATTGCACTCATCGACATGCGCTCCGACCAGGAATACGGCGAGCATCGACGGCACGAAATGCACCGTGGTCACAGATTCTGCGCGGATGACCCGCTCGAGATAGGCGGGGTCCCGGTGCCCGTCGGGCTCGGCGATCACCAGTCGCGCGCCGGTCTGCAACGGCCAGAACAACTCCCACACCGACACGTCGAACGTCACGGGGGTCTTCTGGAGAACCGTGTCGTCGTCGCTCAGTGGGTACCGATGCTGCATCCACAGCAGCCGGTTGACGATGCCCTCGTGCGGCACTGACACGCCCTTGGGTCTGCCCGTGGAGCCGGAGGTGAAGATGACATACGCAGGGTTTCGGGTATGCAACGGCCCCAACCGGTCCCGGTCCCGGATGGGGTCATCGGACAGCGCCGATACATCGAGGGTGTCGAGGTCGAGGGCCGGCACCTCGGCGGGCAGCGCGACGCGATCCGCGGTGGTGGTGAGAACGACGACTGGACCGGCGGTTGCCACGACGTACGCGATCCGCTCGGCCGGCTGGTCCGGGTCTATCGGGACGTACGCGCCGCCGGCCTTGATCACGGCGTAGATTCCCACCAGCATATCCACCGAGCGTCGCACCGCTACACCCACGAGCGATTCGGGGCCCACACCGCCGCTGATCAGGAACCGCGCCAGCTGATTCGCGCGGGCGTCGAACTCTGTGTACGTCAGCACCGTCCCCTCGAACACGACGGCGGGGGCGTCGGGCGTGTGGGCCACCTGCGCGTCGAACAGCTCGGCGAGGGTGAGGCGCGGTAGCTGGTGTTCCGTTGCATTCCAGGAGTCGACCACCAGCTCCCGTTCCTTCGGAACGAAAAGGTCGACGTCGCCGACCGGTGTGTCCGTGTCGCGCGCAATGGTCTCGAGAATCCCGATCACGCGCGCCGCGAGTGTCGTGACGGTATCGCGATCGAAAATTCCGTGCTGATAACGCAGACTCAGCCGCAGTCGAGGTTCGAGGATGGACAGCAGGGTGATCGGGTAGTGCGTGGCGTCACGCGCATCGAGAGCGGTCACTCGCATTCCCGCGATGTCGGTGTGCTCGTCGAATCCGGACTTGTCGGCGGGGTACGACTCGAACACCGACAACGTGTCGAACAGGTTGCCCAGACCAATGCGTGCCTGGATGTCACCCAGTCCGAGGTAATGGTGATCGAGCAGGGAAACTTGCTCACCCTGGAGGCGGGTGAGTAGCTGCGTGCACGTCTCGTCCGGGTCCATCCGCACCCGCACGGGCACGGTGTTGATGAAAAGCCCCAGCATGCTCTCGACACCGGACAGCTGCGGCGGCCGACCCGACACGGTGGCACCGAACACCACATCACGACGGGAGAGCAACCGGGACAGCAGTATTCCCCACGCCGCCTGGACGACGGTGTTCATGGTGACTCCATGGCGCGACACCACCGTGTCGAGCGCACCGATCAGGGCCGCGGGCAGTGCGATGTCGACCTCACCCGGCACGCCGTGCTGTTCCGAGGACGCGTGCGGCGCCAGCAGTGTCGGCTCGTCGAGCCCCGCCAGCGCACGTTCCCAGGCGCGGAAGGACGCGTCCCGGTCGAGTGTCGCCACCCATTCCAGGTACGTGCTGTACGGCCGCGGCTCCGGAAGGGCGGGAGCGTCGTCCGCGGCATAGCGAACCAGCAACTCGCGCACCAGCAGTGGCATCGACCATCCGTCGAGGATGATGTGATGGTTGGTCAGTGCCAGCACGTGACGCTCGGGTGCGGTGCGGATCAACAGCAGGCGCAACAGCGGAGGACGGGCGAGGTCGAATCGGGCGACACGGTCGTCGTCGAGGAGACGCTCGAGTTCCACTCCCGCCGCCGACCCGCACCCGGTCAGATCCACCTCACGCCACGGCACGTCTACCCTGTCGACAACCAACTGCGCCGGGATACCGGCGTCGTCGTACTCGAATGCGGCACGCAGAGTTGCGTGGTGTGCGAGCAGGCCTGCGGCGGCACGGCGCAGCCGCGCGGAGTCGACCGCGCCCTCGAGGTCGATGCGCAGTTGCGCGGTGTAGATGTCCAGCGAATCGGCGGCCAGCGTCGAGTGGAACAGCAGACCGGACTGCAACGGGGACAGCGACCAGATCTCTCGTAGCCCCGGGTACGTGTGTTCCCAACGCTCGATCCGACTCTGGCTCACCGTGACCAGCTGGCAATCGGACGGTGTCAGACCACCCGCGACGGGCTGAACCGTGTGCGCGGCAAGACCGTCGAGGGCGTTTCGCCACAGATCCGCAAGGGCCGCGACTCCGGAGTCGCGGATCACCCCGGTCGGATACGCGAACGATGCCGTCAATCGGGGTCCCTCGGGGCTGTCGACCACCATCGCGTTGATGTCGATCACCGCAGCCACGGCCATGCCGGATCCGCTCGCTGTGATCAGGTCCGGTGCCTCGGGGTCCGGCAGCCAGCCGAGATCCTGCAAGTCGCCGAGGTGTTGCACGCCCATGCGGCCCAGGTAGTTGAAACTGATCTGCGGCTCGGAAAGACCCCCGAGAATCGACCTCGCGCTCTCGTCGAGATGCCGGAGCAATCCGAATCCGACGCCACGGGCAGGCACCGCGACGAGCTGTTCCTTGACGGTCTTGATCACGACACCGGCAGCATGTCCACCCTCGAAGGCCCCGCCGAGTTCGACGGCCGGCAGTTCGAGCCGGACCGGGAAGGCGCTGGTGAACCAGCCGACGGTACGTGCAAGATCCGCGCCGGCCACCGCCTCCTCCTCGCGCCCGTGACCTTCCAACGTCAGTAACACCGAACGCTCGTCGATCCCGTGCGAGTGTCGCCACTGCACGACCGCCATCGCCAGCGCCGACAGGAGTCCGTCGTTGACGCCGCATCCGAACACATCGGGAAGTCGAGCGAGCACCGCATCGGTCACGGCGGGACTCACGTCGATGTGTACCCGCTCGGTCGTGCGCATCGTGTCGATCGCGGGCGCGATCGGCCGTGTGCCGATCTGCGGGTCAGGGCCGCTGAGAACCTCTCGCCAATAGGGCAATTCGCCTCTGTGCGCTCCTCGATCTGCCGCGTCCTGCAGTCCATATGCCCAGCGGCGGAACGACGTGCCCACCGGGGCCAGCGTCGGCGTCTGCCCAGTGCCCAGCTGCAGCCACGCCGTCGCGAGGTCCGGCAACAACACGCGCCACGACACACCGTCCACCACCAGGTGATGCGCGAGAACCAGCAGGCGGCCTCGTGCACCCTCGGATTCGGAGACACACCACACCAGTTGAAGCATGACCCCGTTTTCCGGGTCCAGGCGCGCCGCAGCGGCCGCACACTCGACGCTCACTACGTCGGCAAACGCGCGGCTGCCGGGTGCCGCCGCCGTGACGATCCTCGAAATCCGATCGCCGGCCGGCACGCTACCGACGGCCGTCGTTTCGAATGCCCACACACCGTCGCCGTCGGGGACGAACTTCGAACGCAGAGCATCATGGTGATCGAGCACGGCCGCGAGCGTCGCACTCAACCGATCCGGATCGACATCAGACGGCAAGGTCAGCAACAGCGCCTGGAAAAAGTCGTCGAAGCGGCCCCGCTCGATCATCGAGCACATGATCGGTGTCGGCGGGATACGCCCGACGCCGCCGCCATCGAGTTCCTCGAGGACGACCGCCGATTCTGCCTCCACCGGCACCGCCACCGCGGCGATTGCGGCGATCGTCTTGTGCTCGAACACGGCCCGCGCACTGAAGGCGAGACCGAACTCCCTGGCTCGGGCGGCGATCTGCATCGCGACGATGCTGTCGCCGCCGAGCGCGAAGAGACTGTCGTCCACACTCACCCGGTCGAGGCCGAGTGCCTCGGCGACGAGACCCGAGAGCTGCTCCTCCGCCGGTGTCGACGCGGCGCGGAACTTGTGTTCGGCTGATCCGAAGTGTGGTTGCGGCAGTGCACTTCGGTCGAGTTTGCCGGCGGCCGTCACCGGCACGTGTTCGAGCCACATCACCGCCGACGGGATCATGTGGGACGGCACGATTTCGGCGACGCCCTCGACAATCGCGATCGGATCGAATTCACAACCGGTGTCGAGGCGCACATACGAGACCAGCGCCGTCGTGCCGCCCGCCGTCCGATGAACCACCGTCGCGGCGAAGTTGACGCCGTCCTGGGCGAGCAGTGCCGAGTCGATCTCGCCGAGTTCGATGCGGAAACCACGAATCTTGACCTGGGTGTCGGACCGGCCGATGAACTCGAGCGTGCAGTGCCCCACCTCGGTTCCTCGCGATGACCGCACCCAGCGCACCTCGTCACCGGTGCGGTAGAGCCGAGACCCCGGCTCACCGAAGGGGTTGGCCACGAATCGGTTCGCCGTCAGCCCGTGCCGATGGTGATAGCCGCGTGCGATTCCGGGGCCGGCGAGGTAGAGCTCACCCACCACCCCGGCGGGCACGGCGCGGAGCTTGCGGTCGAGCACCACGACGCTCGCACCCTGGATCGGGCGGCCGATGGTAATCGGTTCGCCCGGCGTCAGCGGCTCACCTGCGGTGATGATGATGGTCGTCTCGGTCGGCCCGTAACTGTTGGTCAAGCGGCACACCTGCCCGAACCGCTCCACGAGGTCGGGGGTGCACACGTCACCGCCGACCACCACCGCCTCGAGATGTTCGAGCCCACGCGGGTCGACGGTGTTCATCACCGTGGGAGCCGTGATGATGTGGGTCACGCGCTGTTCGCTCAGTAGTTCGACGAGGTCGCTTCCACCATGCATCTCGGGCGGGGCGACAACCATCGTGGCACCGGCGCTGAAAGCCTGGATCATCTCGAACACCGAGGCATCGAAGCTGGCCGACGAGAACCGTAACACCCGCGATTCGTGGTGAATGCCGAGTTCCGGGCGGGCGCCGGCCGCGAAGTTCGACAGACCGCTGTGGGTGACGACGACCCCTTTCGGAAGCCCGGTCGATCCCGATGTGTAGATCATGTACGCGGGGTGACGGATTGACAGCGGGGCGCGGCGATCCACGTCGCCGATCGTGGCGCTCCGCTGTCGTTCACAGCGTGCGCGCAACTCGTCGTCGTCGAGGACCAGCCAGCGAATTCCGTCGGGCAGTGTTGCACGCAGTTCATGAAGCGTGAGCCCCACCAGGGCCCCCGAATCGGACAGCATGTGCGCGACTCGCTCGGGTGGGAGGTTCGGATCGACAGGCACGAAGGCGGCCCCGGTCTTCGCGACCGCCCAGAACGCGACGAGTGACTCTGCCGACCGGGGAAGGCTCAGCACGACGAAGGTTTCCGGTCCGGCCCCCGATTCGATCAGTAGTCGCGCCAGTTGATTGGATCGCTGGTCGAGCTCGTGGTAGGTGACCTCCCGCCCCGACGCCCGAATCGCGACTGCGTCCGGTCCGGCGGCAACGCCGTCGGCCAGCAAGTCGGGGAGGAGCCGCTCCGGCTCTGCCTGCGGACCGCGACATGGCACAAGATCCGCGCGTTCGTCGGCGTGCAGCACGTCGAGAGCGGCGATGCGGTCGGTGGCGGCTGACGCGGCGAAGGCGGAAAAGAATTCGAGGAACCGGGCATGGTGACCGCGCAGCTCCTGTTCGGTGTACAGATTCGGGTTGGCCTCGAAGTCGACCTGCGCCACGTCGCCTGCGACACCGGGATAGATGTTCACTGCGAGGTCCTCCACCGGACCGGTGGTCAGCACGTGGAGCCGGCCGATCGAGGGACCGAGCCGAATCTCGTCGTGGAACATCATGATGTTGATCGACGGCCCGAAAAAGCCGCGACGACCACCCAGGACGCCCGCATCACGTCGTATGTCCTCGTGCCGGTACCTCTGGTGACGTAGCGCTCCGGTCAGCGCCAGTTGCGTACATCTCATCAAGTCGACGGAGGTCGTTTCCTCCCCGACCGAGAGTCGGATCGGAAGGACGTTGGAGATCATGCCGCCCGAGCGGCGCAACCGGGAGGTGGTGCGTGCCGAGACCGGCAAGCTCAACACCACGTCGTCCTGGCCGGTCAGGCGGGAAAAGAATGCAGCCACGGCAGCCACCGCGGCTGTCGCGAACGTCGCCCCGGGTTCCCGGCCGGTCAGACTCTGCAGTGCGGCTGTCGTGGCAGCGGACAGCGGTGCGCTGCTCACCAGCGACTGCGCGCCGATCTCGGCCGCCCGCCCGGCGAGGCTGATCGTCGGTGGGAGATTGCGGCTGCGCTCCGCCCAGTACTTGCGGTCCGTCTCGAACCGGCTCGAGGTGCGGTAGCGCGCCTCTTCTTCGACGACCTCCCGCAATCCACTCGCGGTGAACTCGGCCGGCGCGCGGCCCTCGACCGCCGCGGTGTACAGCTCCGCGGCACGGTTCATGAACGTCATGGCGCCGAAGCCGTCGAGGGCGATGTGGTGAATTCGCGAGTACCAGAAGTAGCAGTCGTCGGCGACGCGCAACATTGCCGAACGGATCAGCCGATCATGGAGGAGATCGATCGGGTTGCTGCATTCGGCGCGCATCCACGCGAGAGCCGCAGCCCGCGGATCAGGGTCGGAACGGAAGTCGAGATGTGTCATCTCGAAGCCGAGCGACTCGTCCACGGTCTGGAGCGGCTCACCGTCCCACTCGACGATTCGGAGCAGTCCGGTACCGAGTTCCCGGAGTGCCGCGGGTCCGATCCGTGCGAGCAGGCCGATGTCGAGATCAGCGATACCGACCTCTACGTACTGAGCAATGACGATCGGAACGTCGCCCAGCAGGTGCTGGGCGAACCACATTCCACGCTGAGCGGCGGAGAGTGGGAACAGCTCGGAGGGCCGTGCAACATTCGCCATCACCGTGTCCGAAAGGACCGAAGTCGTATCGAAATCGTCCAGCGATGACACCCTCGGCCCTCGGCAATCCATATATCGACACTGAAGCGCGCGAAGGGGAACACCCATTTCACTCAGCTGCGGTTATCGACTCCTCTTTCCGACGCTACTCGCGGCCCAGCCGCCGACGCGATACCTCGCTCCGTTGATACCGCGCGGTCTCTAATTCTCGGCGATCAGAGAAGAGCACAACACATGGTTTGTTTTGTGCATCACACCGTTCGGATTCCGGGTGGACGGTCAGCCGTTGGGCGGCCGCCAGAGTTCGAGTCGCGGAATGTCCGGTGGCTCGAATCCCAATACCTGGCCGTAGAAGGACAGTTCGGCGTTGCGGGAACTGATCAGGGTGGCCAGCTTCCGGAATCCGTGTGACTCCCCCTCGTACTCGAGGTAGGCGTGCGGGATGCCCTTCTCCACGAGCGCATCTCGGAACCGTTCCGCCTGCGACGGCGGCACGATCGGATCGTCGAGCCCCTGCAGGAGCAGAACCGGGCAGTTCAGTCCGCCAACGTTGTTCAGCGGTGCACGTTCGGCGTAGAGGTCGGCCGCCTCGGGCAGCGGGCCGATCAGCCCGTCGATGTACCGGGACTCGAAGTCGTGTGTCTCCTTCACGAACCCGTCCAGTTCGGCCACCCCGAAGTAGGACGCACCGCACGCGAACACGTCCGAGGTGGTCAGCGCCGCGAGCACGGTCCACCCGCCGGCGGATCCGCCCTCGATCGCCAGCCGGCCGGGGTCCGCCATGCCCGCCTCGGCGAGGCCGGTCACCGCCGTCACCACGTCCTCGACGTCGACGACCCCCCACTGTCCCCGCAACCGGTTGCGATACTCGCGACCGTATCCCGTGGAACCGCCGTAGTTCACGTCGACGACGCCGATGCCGCGGCTGGTGAAGAACGCGAACACGGGATTCAGCGAAGGCGCGACCCGCGACGTCGGTCCGCCGTGCACGAACGCCACATACGGCGGCAACTCCCCGTCCTCGCCCCGGTACCGCGGGTGACGCGGCGGGTAGGCGATCACGTGGACTTCGCGTTCGGCGCCCTGGAACGTCAACTGCCGGGCCTCGGGCAGATATGCCGCCTCGGGAAGTTCGGTGACGGACAACCGGACGGTGCGGAGTGCACCGGTGTCGAGGTCGAGTTCGCGCAGGCCCGACGGGGTCTGGGCGCCGCCGGTGAGCAGCAGGATCCGGTTGCCGTTGCGGTCCCCGAGGCCGACGCTGGTGAGCCCGTCCAGCGGGATGTCCACGAGCGAACCGGTCGCGGGATCGAGAACGGCGAGGGTGTCGGTTCCGAACGTCCTCACGGTCAGGAGCGTGCCGTCGTCGCGGCGGGTGTGCCAGCGGCCGCCGAGCATCCACAGCGCGCCACCGAAGTCGGCGTCCATCGGGCACAACGCGACCGGGTCGGCATCGCCGATGCCGACGCGGTAGAGATTCCACCAGCCGCTGCGGTCGCTGATCGTGTACAGGTCGGTGGGACCGACCCATTCCGGTTGCAGCACCGATTCCTCGGGACCGCCGAGAAGTGTCCGCACCTTCCCTGTCACGCGGCCGCCCTCGACCGCCACGACCCTGAGCTCGGTGCCGTCCCACGGCATCTGCGGGTGATCCCACGCGATCCAGGCGAGGTGCCTGCGATCCGGGGACAGCCGCGGATTGGCCAGGAAGTCGGAACCGGCGACGACGGACCGCACCCGGTGCGGATCGTTCGCCGCCGACCCGTCCAGCGGAATCACGCAGATATCGCGGGAGACGCCGCCCTCCGTGTCGTGCATCTCGCGCACGGCCCACACCTCGCCGTCGATCACCGACAGGTCGCCGTACCGCAGTGAGCAGGGCTGCGGCGGCTCCGGCGTCAGCGGCACCGGTGTCCCGCCTTCGAGCAGGTACAGACGCTGATCGCTGAACTCGGCGAACACCAGGCGGCCGGCGTCGGTGACGGTCCAGGCGCCGCCGCCGTACTCGTGAACGCGGGTGCGGGCGTTCCACGGTGCGGGCAGGACGTCTTCCGGTTCGTCGTCCAGGCCGAGGCGCCGCACCGCGACCCGCCCGCCTTCGCTGGGCCGCAGTTCCGACCACCACACGTCGTCCCCCACGTACCGGCCGCCCTCGACGGGGTGGCCGCTGGAGGCGAGATCCGCCGCCGCGATCGGAGAGGGCCAGGAACCGTAAGGCGCAGAGGTCATCCGCCGAGGATATTCCGCCGTCCTCTACTCCGCAGGCAGCCACGCGCCGTGAAGGCCCGCCGGAACCCGGATCGGCAGCCGCACCTTCCCGATCGGCCCCGCCCCGGGGTCGTCGGCGGGCAGCACGAAGAACCAGGACGACATGTCGCGTCGGTCGGTCCCGATCATTCCCCAGTACTCGTGCTCGGCGCCGGGCATGAAGATCGGCTCACCCACCGACACGCTCCCCGGATCCCAGTGCGCCTCGGTGCCGCGGGCCGTGTCGAAGAACCACAGCGAATCCTGCCGTCCCTGGCTGCGGTCGAGTTTGCCGACGGTCGCCACCGTGCGGTGCCCTCGGGTCAGCTCACGGTCGTCGACTCGCGGGAACTCGACGTCGCGGTCGCACACCACCTCTCGCGTCACCCGTCCGCTGCCGGGGTCGACGACGGCGCGAACCAGCGAGCCGAGCGACGGCTCCGGAGCCTTCGCGAACCCACCGGGATACGTCCACTCCACGTAGTCGACGCTCACCCGCCCGTCGGGCAGATCGAAGGCGTTCGCGAAATGCCACACCCAGTAGGCATCGTGCGTCGTCCACCGGACCGGACCGCCGTCGCGGGGCACCAGCGCGATCCTCGTGCCGTCCTCGGGCCGCCAGTCGAGCACGGACCCGCCGGTCAGCACGGCGGCGATGTCGAAGACCAGCGGGCACAGCATCAGAACGATGTAGCGCTCCGTAAGCGCCATGTCGTGGATCATCAGCGGGGTGTCCGCGCCCTCGACCGTCGTCGGTGTCCGCGCCACCGAGCCGTCGGGGTTGACCACCGACCACGTCAAATACGGGGCTTCCAGCATGTAATTGAACAGCACCATCTGTCCGGTGACCGGGTCGATCTTGGGGTGCGCGGTGCTCCCCACACCCATGGCGCCGTCACAGTTCTCCCGCCCCAGCGTGCTCAGGTCGGCGGGGTCGAGGCGGAACGGCAGCGTGGTCTCGGCCATCGCCAGCAGCCGTCCGCCGTGCCGGACGATGTTGATGTCGGGCAACTCGCGTGACGTGCCCGCGAGTTCGGGCCCCACTTCGTCCTCCGACGGTGTGTAGGGGTCGGTGACCCCGGGCCAGATGACGTGCCCGGCCTTCTCCTCCGCCTGCACCATCGGGGTTCGGACGAAGCGGTTGGTGTACCGGGCGGCACCGTCGGCGACTTCGATTCGGTGGACCATGCCGTCGCCGTCGAGCGGGTAGACGTACGTCCCGATCGGGTCGAACCGCGGGTTCGGACCGTTGCGCAGATAGGCGCCGTGCAGATCGGCGGGTAGTTCGCCGATCACCTCGAGATCCCGGACGTCCACCTCCTCCCGTTGTGGCGCGAACACCCCGACGAGATGGCTGTGGTGCGCGATGTCGACGGGTCCGGGGCGACGGGATACCGGTGCTGACATGTGCGTCATTCCCTCCGGGCGCGGTGAACACGAGACGGATCCGACCCCCTCTCGAGGGTACGGCGGCCACCTGCGCGGGCGGGGTGTTTCGACGACGCGACGGCGGTCTGATACCCACCAGTAGAAATCGGGTTGCCCGGGAGTGGGAGAATGACGCTCGTGAGCAACCCAGACCACGGCCATCACCGCATGCCGCACCGCAAGCTGGAGCAGTCCACCAAGCTTCAGAACGTGCTCTACGAGATTCGTGGACCGGTACATGCCCACGCCGCCCGGCTGGAGGCGGAAGGCCACCGGATCCTCAAACTCAACATCGGCAACCCCGCGCCTTTCGGTTTCGACGCGCCGGACGTGATCATGCGCGACATGATCGCCGCGCTCCCGTACGCGCAGGGGTATTCCGAGTCCAAGGGCATCCTGTCGGCGCGGCGCGCGATCGTCACCCGCTACGAACTGGTCGCCGGATTCCCCGAACTCGACGTCGACGACATCTACCTGGGCAACGGTGTGTCCGAGCTCATCACGATGACGATGCAGGCGCTCCTCGACAACGGCGACGAGGTGCTGATCCCGGCGCCGGACTACCCGCTGTGGACGGCCATGACGAGCCTGGCCGGTGGCACCCCGGTGCACTACCTGTGCGACGAGGGCAACGACTGGAACCCCGACATCGCGGACATCGAGTCGAAGATCACCGACAAGACCAAGGCGCTGCTGGTCATCAACCCGAACAATCCGACGGGTGCGGTGTACTCGATGGAGGTGCTGCAGCAGCTCGTCGACCTGGCGCGCAAGCATCAGCTGCTGCTTCTCGCGGACGAAATCTACGACAAGATCCTCTACGACGACGCCAAGCACATCTCACTCGCCACGCTGGCCCCGGACCTGCTGTGCCTGACGTTCAACGGCCTGTCCAAGGCGTACCGCGTCGCCGGCTACCGGTCCGGTTGGGTGGCCATCACGGGCCCGAAGGAACACGCCGCGGGTTTCCTCGAGGGACTCGACCTGCTCGCGTCGACGCGTCTGTGCCCGAACGTGCCCGGTCAGCACGCCATCCAGGTGGCCCTCGGTGGGCACCAGAGCATCGAAGACCTGATCCTGCCGGGTGGGCGACTGCTCGAGCAGCGTGATGTGGCCTGGGAACGCCTCAACATGATTCCCGGTGTCTCCTGCGTGAAGCCGAAGGGCGCACTGTACGCATTCCCGCGCCTCGACCCGAACGTGTACGAGATCTACGACGACGAGAAGCTGGTCCAGGACCTTCTGCTGCAGGAGAAGATCCTGATGGTGCAGGGCACCGGCTTCAACTGGCCGGACCACGACCATCTCCGCATCGTGACGCTGCCGTGGGCGCGTGATCTCGCTGTCGCCATCGAGCGGTTCGGAAATTTCCTCACCAGCTACAAGCAGTAGGATCGAGACACAGCAAGCGACACGCGCGTCGCTTGCGTGTCTCCTGGGGGAAAAGCATGGTCACCAGCACCCGCGCGCGTTTCGGACAATTCGTCCACCGGCGACGGCGTTTGCTGAACCTCACACAGGACGAGGTCACGGCCGCGGGTGGCCCGTCCGACGCAGCTCAGACGCGTGCCGAGAACGGGACCGGCCCGGATCCGAGCATCGAGACCCTCCGCAAACTGGACGTCGCGCTCCGGTGGGCGCCGGGCAGCGCGGCTCGCACCCTTGACGGCGGTCATCCGACCCCGCTCGAGGCGCTCGACGGGGAGGACCGGTCGCCGACCGCGCGCCCGCTGACGCTCGGGCCGTCGGAGATTCCGCTGGATCTGGACACGATCATCGAGATCCTGGGGCCGCATACCCAGATCACCAAGCTGAGCGTGGCGCATCCCGACGTTCCGGGGCTGGCCGAGGCAGCGGGGGAACTGAGCCGGGTTGTCTCGAAGATCACCGGCGCGTACGTGACGCGGTTGCTGGAAGTCAACGGAGGACCCGCCGGGCCGCGCCAACCGCTGGTGGAATTCGCGTTCGGACACCTGCTGGAGGAACCGTCCACGGTCACCGACCCGCGTGAACTCGAGGAAGCGCGGTATCGCCGCTTCCTCTACGGCAGAGGAGAGGATCTCGACGCGGCCACCCGGGAGCGCTTCTGGCGTCGATGGGAGGACGCGGTGAAACTCGTGGCCACCGAGGATCCCGAACGCAGCGGAGACGCGGAGGTGAACGCATGAACGGCGTGCCACTGTCGGTGCGGGTCAACCGCCTCTTCTCGCTGGCTCACGACCTCGACGGTCCCGAACCGGGTGACGACACCGTCGCCGCGGGAGTGTCGCGGATACTCGGCCGTCCCGTCGAGCCGTCCGAGATCGAGTCCCTGCGCAGCAACGATCATCACGCGCCCGAGCCCGACGTGTTGCGGGCGGTCGCGCAGCACTTCCACGCCCCCGAGCAGTACCTCGCCGCCGACGGCTACCACGACTACGACACGCTGGTCCGTTTCAAGATCGCGGTCCGCGAGGCCGGCGTCCGGCACCTGTCGATGCGATCGCTCGATGCGTCCGCGGAGCCGACCACCGCGGAGATGGAATCGCTGATTCCCTTCTGGAGAATCTGCGGCGGAGTCACGGACCGCTGCCGGTCGCGACGCCGGACCCCCGTCAGACCTGAGCGGGGACGCGCGCCGACGGGTCGGCGGGGCCGCCGAACTGAGGGAGGCGACGCGCCCACAGTGCGGCCGCCACGTGCTCGGCGTCCCGCCAGTGATCGGCCAGCCGGGCCAGCTCCCACGGTTCGCCGCCGACGTCGGTCGTGAACAGGTGGGCCGTCCCGCCCGTGCCGTGCGCCCGGTGACCGGCCCTGCGGGCCAGGCACGCGAGGTGCAGCCGCGTCGCCGTGACCACGGGCGGTGCGGTGCCGGTATGCCCGCCGAGTTCGAACACCACGTGCCGGTCGAGGATCATGATCGCGTCGCGGATCTCGACGCTCATGCGGTCGAGGCGGCTCCGGGCCGACAGTGCCCGGCGATCCGCCGGTCGCAGTTCCAGGACCACTTCGGGCACCGCACCGGTCAGGGTCCGCCACATCGGTTGCAGACGCCGGGTGACTTGCCGTGACCGCCACCGGTGACCGAGCGCCCGTACCACCGGTCCGACCGAGATGAGCGCGCCCGCCGACACGACGAGCAGGCGGATGAACGCCCCCGAGTCGCTGTGCGATTCGGTCAGGGCGTTGTCTTCGCTGACCGCGTTGACCACGCCGGTCGTCACGACGACTCCCATGTCGAACACCTCGAACAACGACAGGGCGATGACCGCGAGAAACACCCGGCGCTCGCGTCCCGGTGTCGCGCTGCGCACGGCCTTCAGCGAGATCCACAGGTTGAGCAGGGCGACGGACAGGATCGGAACCGCGTACGTGATGCAGTACGCCGCGAAGGGCCAGCCGCCCTCGTCGGCGATGGCGACGCCGCGTGATCGCGCCGGTGTGCTCAGGCCGATGAGGATCGCTCCCGCGACGGCACACATCGACAGCGAGACGACGTGGATACGGGGAAGGCGCGCCGGGCCGAGCGCCCACGCGGAGAACAGGCTGATCAGCGATGCCGCGGTCAGGATGATGCAGACGTTGCTGAGGGTGTTCGCGAACCCGTACCCGAACCAGCGGTCGAGCCAGGTCTGTGCCAGTGATCGCTGCAGGACCAGGGAGAGGGACGCGAAGACGAGGGCGGCGTTCATCCGGCGTTCGGCGACCGTCGACCGGACGAGGGCCAGGCGCAGGAGAGTCGTTCCCCAGACCACGGCGAGGAGCGGCCAGCTCACATAGGTGGGCGGTTCGTACACGGCGTCAGAACGTTCCGAGCATCCGCGACACCCGTGCGTCACCGACGGTGTCGTCGCTCGTCCCCGCTCGACGACCCGCCATGATCAGGGTGGCGAGAAGCTCCGCCTCGTATTCCTGGTCGTTCGAATAGTTGGACCGGCCGAGCATGTGGACCACGCGCGCGGTGTCGACCGTCGGCGCTGCCGCCGACAACACCGTCGAGTCGACGGAGGTGTCCCCGATCGTGTCGCGGTCGTGGCCGAGCTCCATGTGCGCCAGTTCGTGGCAGATGATGTGGGTGGCGTGCACGTCCGACGTCCCTGCTGCGTACAGGATCACGTCGTCCTCGGCCCGTGCGAGCCAGAGGCCGGAATGACCGCCCTGGACCAGGGCGTGCGAGACGGGGACCAGGTGAATCGGGCGCCCACGACGGGCCGCGACGCCGGCGACGAGCTGATCCCTGTTCCAGGGCACGGGAATACCCATCTCCGCCACGATCCGGCGAAGATGGTTGCTGGATCGCGACTGCCGCGAGATTCGCACTGGAACACCTCCGAACGGCCCTAATCCTAGGCCGTCGGGGTACGAGGTCACGACATGTGGGCGATTTCACCTGCCCGGTTGACGAATACCCCTACCGTGTCGGTAGATTGGCAACCGGCACCTCGTGTGCCTCGAGCACCTGTCGCCCCTCCCCCCCTGTGGGCGCCAGGTTGGTGGCGGGGTCAACCCCCCCTGTACCCCGCCACCCAGCTCGGCAAATCTCTCCACGCAGCGGCTCTGTCCGCGGAACACACCCCTCGTTCGGAGTTCCGGACCACCCTGCGTGGAGTTCGGCGTTCGCTGCAGATTAGCTGCTGCGCGCGTGCCATGCTTCGATATCTATTGACGTCCTCTCGGCCGTGAACGACCGAGATTCCCCTCGAGACTCGCGTCTCGAGGTTCCTGTTTCACCGACAGTTGCCTCCCCACACTTTAGGTGCGGGGCGGTCTCACACCATCTCCGCAGGCTGCCACCGTCAGTCCGACGGCCAAAATATTCCTTGCCGCGTTCACATCCCGATCATGGACGGCGCCGCATCGGCACGCCCACTCCCGCACGTTCAGCGGCATCGTCGAGGCGATCGCCCCGCACACCGAGCAGGTCTTCGACGAGGGATAGAACCGGTCGATCGCCACCACCTGCCGCCCGTACCAGCCGGCCTTGTATTCGAGCATGGACCGGAACTCGGACCAACTCGCATCGGAGATCGCCCGAGACAACGACCGATTCTTGACCATGTTCCGCACACTCAGATCCTCGATGGCGATCACTTGGTTTTCGCGCACCAGCCGAGTGGAAAGTTTGTGCAGATGATCGCGACGCCGATCGGCGATCCGACCATGGATCTTCGCGACTTTCAGTCGGGCCTTGGCCCGGTTACGGGATCCCTTCTGCTTCTTGGCGAGCACCCGCTGCGCCTTCGCCAGCCGCTCACGGTCTGTGCGCTCGTGGCGCGGGTTGGTGATCTTCTCCCCCGTCGAGAGCGTGTAGAGGCTGGTGATCCCAGCGTCGAGCCCGATCCCCCGATCGGTCGACGGGGGCTCGGTGATCGTGTCCTCGACGAGGATCGAAATGTGGTACTGACCACGAGCATTACGCGACACCGTCACCTGCGACGGCGTAGCCCCCTCCGGTAGCGGCCTCGACCACCGAATGTCCAGCGGTTCGGACTGCTTGGCCAACCGAATCTGCCCGCCGCGGTAGGTGAAGCAGTTCGAGTAGTAGGTCGCCGAATCCTTCGACTGGCCCTTCTTCTTGAATTGCGGGTATCGGGACTGCTTGCGCCAAAACCTGTCAAACGCGCCCTGCAACTGCCGCAGCGACTCCTGCAACGGCCCCTTCGACGGCTCCGACAACCACTCGGTCTCGGGGTCCCGCTTCCATCCGGTGAGCATCTTCGAGGTGTCGCTGTAGGTGACCCGCCGCCGCTCCTGCGACCAGGCACGCGTCCGCTCGGCCAACGCCCGGTTATAGACATACCGGGTGCATCCGAACGTCCGAGCAAGCTGTTCCGCCTGCACCGCAGACGGATAGAAACGGTACTTGAACGCCCGCTTCACCACCCTCCCCGCCATGACCCAGACACTAGCCACACAGTCCGACATAACCAGATCGGCTCTCCGGACCTGAAGGACCGGGTTTGCGCCGAAGGACTCACGGATCACACCGGCGACATATAAGCGACACGAGAGCAATACGAGCCGGACAGCGTGGCAACACTGGCATCGCACGCCACTTCCGTCACAGCGTCTCCGGTCACCGTCCGACTACCCTGTCGTGCGTGCCGAGACAATCCCCCCAGCAGCCGACGCGATGTGGCCGATGAGCGAATTCCACGGACACGGACACGGACATGGCCACGGCCACAGCGACGGACCGGCCCCGATGGGGCCCGTGGCCGCCAAGGTGGTCGTCGGACTCCTCGTCGCCATCGGCGTCGCGGTGCTCCTCGGCGTCATCGCGTTGTGGCCCGGCAAGCCGGGCGTCGACGTCGAACAGCCCTTCCAGAGCGCCCAGGGCGGTGCGGTCGTCACTGAGTCGGGCACGGTCACGATGCAGAACATCGGCGACTGTGGAAGTCCGTCGGCCGGGCGCGTCTTCACCGGCACCCCGTTGCCGCCGCCCGCCGGCGCGTACGAGTGCCAGCGCAGCATCGTCGACATCGAGTCCGGTCCCAACACCGGTACCCAGACGCTGCTCGAAATCATTCCCGGCCCCGGGCAGCCCGACCTCCGGGTGGGCGAGAAGATCCGGCTGTCCCGTCAGACGGTGAACGGCACGACGGAGTATTCGTTCGAGGACTATGCCCGCGGCGTGCCCGTCACCCTCATCGCGCTCGCGTTCGCCGCCGTCGTGATCGCGGTCGCGCGGTGGCGCGGATTCCGGGCACTCGTCGGCATCGTCGTCTCGTTCGGCGTGCTCGTCCTGTTCACGCTCCCGGCCCTGCTGGACGGACAACCCGCGATCCCGGTGGCCCTCGTCTCCGGCGCCGTGATCCTGTATGCCGTGCTGTATCTCGCGCACGGTGTCTCCCTGCGAACGAGTTCGGCGTTGCTGGGCACTCTCGCGTCGATGCTGGTGGCAGCGATCCTCTCCTACGCCACCATCGAGATGACTCGTCTCACTGGGCTTTCCGAGGAGCAGAACACCAACGTCCAGACGTACATACAGCACGTCAGCATCACCGGACTCCTGCTCGCCGGCTTCATCATCGGCTCGCTGGGTGTGCTCAACGATGTCACCATCACGCAGGCGGCGTCCGCGTTCGAACTGGCGTCGCTGGACCGCGACGCGTCCCGGCGTCAGATCTTCGGTTCGGCGATGCGCGTCGGACGCGATCACATCGCCAGCACCGTCTACACGCTCGTCCTCGCGTATGCCGGCGGGGCGTTGCCGTTGCTGTTGCTGTTCAGTGTGGCGGGGCGGTCGATCCAGGACGTGCTGCTCAGTGATGCCGTGGCCATCGAGATCGTGCGTTCGGCGGTCGGTGGCATCGCCCTGGCACTGTCGGTTCCGCTGACCACCGCGATCGCGGTGATGTTGGCGCGGCCGATCGGCGCGGGTCCCTCCGGCAGCGCGCCCGCGGTCAAGCCGTCACGGGGTGGCCGCCATTCCAAGTAGCGCGGCGACCGCTAGCTGAATACGCCGAACTCCCGGAGGACGATGAAGATGATGGCGATGACCATCAGCGCGTAGACGGTCAGCATCGTCACTTTGGCCGCATGCTCGCTGGTGGGCGGGAACATCTTCAGGATCGGCTTGGAGTAGGCGACGAGCCGGCGCGTTTCTGCCGGCGCGGCCGCCGAGGACCTGGGAACGTTGGGAGTGCTGTGGAACTCCGCTGGATTTGCAGTCACTGCACACATCCTCTCTACGCCGGAACCATTCCCATCGTAGGCCTGGAGAACGGCGGCGACTACGTTCCGGGGAACCTGGGAAGTTCGGGCAGTTGGAGCGGCGGCAATTGGATCTGCGGCAGACCGGGGAACACCGGCACGGGCGGTGGGGGCGGCGGGGCGGGCTCCGGCTCCGGAATCCGGATTTGCGACGCCGTCTGGATCGGCGCTTCGACGGCTTCGGACGTCGGAGGCGGCGGGAGCGTCGTCGGCGACGGCGTGGCCACCTCGGTCATGACCGGCGACTCGGTGGTGAGTTGTGTGGTCACCGGCTGCGACGAGCCCTCGGTGCGGGCCAGCAGGTTCTTGCCGTACCCGAGTCCGAGACCGATCACCGCGACCACGGCGAGCGCGCTGCCCGCCAGCGCGGCCCCCCGGATCTGGGGCTTGGCCACCTGCTGACTCGGCGGCGGTGCGGCGGCGCTCAGCCAGGACGGAGTACTCGACGGCGCACCGGTGCGTACGACGGTCGCGCTGGGCGCCTGGTGCGAGACGGCGGCGTCGAATCCGGTCGATACGGCCGTCTCGGGTGTGTGCTGCGGCGTGTAGTGCGGCGGCGGGAGGACCCTGGCGACCTCGGCGGGTGGCGGCACCACCTGCTGGGCGAGCAGCGCAGCACCCTGTGCCGCAACGAGTTCGGGGTGGTCGGGAACGACGACCGGCAACCCGAGCCACGACTGCAGCACCGACCGCACCAGCGGGATGCGTGCACCGCCGCCGATGACCACCACGGCGTCGGGAGTTCGTCCCGACTTCGCGATCACGTCGCGGGCGAGGCGCGCCGAGGATTCGACGGTGACACCGATCAGCGCGTCGAAGACGTCGCGGGACAGCAACAGCAGCCCGCCGTCACCGGGCACCGCGACGGCGCCGCCGGTGGACAGCCGCTCTTTGGCCTCACGACAGCGGAGGTCGAGCGCGAGGACGGCGGCCGCGTCGCCGGGCTCCTCGATCCGCTTGTTCTCCAACTGGTTGTCGCGGATCAGCCGGTCGAAGACGTCTCCGCTCACCGCGTCGGTGCGGGCCGTCTCCACCGCCTCCCCCGTCGCCCGGTCGACGACGCTCACGGTGAGCCCGGAGCTGCCCAGGTCGTAGAACACGAGCGTCGCATGGTCGCCGAGGGCGCCCGAGACGTCGAGGAACTTCAGCGCCGCCGAGGCTTCGGTGACGAGCTGGTAGTTGGCGAGTTGCTGCCGGGCCATCGCCGCCTGGACGGCGCCTGCCTGGGCTTCGTCGCGGTAGGCGACCCCGGTGGCTCGGACCGGCCCGGCGTCGGGTGCACCGGCGAGGACGACGCCGATCGATTCGGCAGCGAGTTCCTCCGGCAGGTCCCGCCCGGCGGCGACGACCTGGGCCCGGAAATCGGGAATGTGCCTGCTCCCGGCGTCGTCACGGTTCACGGAGTCGGGTCGTGCCAAGCGCACAGCGCTCGCACCGACCGACACACCTAGAACCGAACTCATGGGCCGCCTAACTCGACTGTGCACGGGTTCGATCCGGAATCCCCCCACTCCATGGCCCGCAGTCTAGCGAAGCGGTCCGACGGGGCAACCGAGCAACCGTTCGGCGAGAGGCAACTCAGAAGTTGCTCGCGATGATCACTCCCGCGATGCCCGTGCCCAGCGGCACGAACCTGCAGGGCGGCACGATCGTGTGTTCAGGATCGAGCGTGTTGAGAACCAATTGCTGGGAGAACGGGTCGTAAGGCAGGTTGAAATGGCCGGTCTGATCCAGCGGGCACAGGTCCTGGACGAGGATGTTGGTCGCACCGGGGTCGTGTAGCGCGACGTTGGTGTACGGCTGGATCACCTCGTCGTACCGCGTCCCGATCGTGGTGTATTCGACGCCGGGGACGGTGTCACCGCCGGCGTTGAGGGCGGTGAGGAACGGCGATCCCTGCACCTGCTCGGCGAGGGCCTCCGAACCGATCCCCACTATCAACTCGTTGCCGCCGGGCAGCGTCTGCAGAGCTGTCGCGATCCCGAAGAACGTTCCACCGTAGGACGGCGACGCGAGACCGATCCAGCGGTTCACCTTCGAGGCCCCGCCGAGCCTGTTGATGTAGTACCGGGCCACCGTCGCGCCCTGCGAGTGACCGATCAGGTCGACCTCGTCCGCACCGGTTACGGCCAGGACATCGTCGACGAACACCTCGAGTTCGACCGCTCCCTCGGTCATCGTCTGCATCCCGAAGTGTTCGGTGCCCGGTTTCCGCCCGTAGTTCAGGGCGAACACGCAGTAGCCTGCGTCCGTCAATTTCGGACTCAACCCGGCCCAGTTGGAATAGGCACTGCCGTCGCTCCCGTGCACGAGGATCACCGGGTGGGGGTGCGCCGGACCGGGGCGGCACGAGAAATCGTTGGTCCCGGGCGGCGCAGAATGCGGATGCTGCTTCGCGAACGAGATGGCCGCGCCGGCGTCGGATTGCGCCGGCCCCGGCAGGGTCGGGACCTCCGCCGCCTGAACGGGGGCGACACCAAGCGCACAGATGCAGGCAACGGCAGCCAGGAGTGCGAGTCGGGATCCGTGACGTGCCTTCGACATCGCCAGCCCTCCGTTGCGATTGAGGCTGACGCTACCGCCCGCCGATGCCGCGGGAGCGGAGATCGTCAACCCGTTATCGCAGGAAACCGCGAGGTCACAAACCGTTATCTGCGCGCGCTATCCTCTCCCGAGACCTCGATACACCCACCCTGCGGTGCGCCAGTCCGCGGCGTCGAGACAGTTGCGGCCGTCGACCATCACCCGGGCCCGCACCACGTCGTTCAGATCCTCCGGTTTCAGGGCCGCGAACTCCGCCCACTCGGTGAGCAGAAGCACGGCGTCGGCGTTGTCGCACGCCTCGACCGCCGATGTCGCATAGTTCAGCGTCGGGAACAGCCTGCGGGAGTTGTCCAGGGCTTTCGGGTCGTAGACGCTGACCACCGCCCCGTGCAACTGCATCATCCCCGCCACGTTGAGTGCCGGCGAATCACGGACGTCGTCGGATTCGGGCTTGAACGCCGCGCCGAGCACCGCGACGTTGGCGCCGAGCAGCGAACCTCCGCACACCTGCGCCGCCAACTCCACCATCCGGGTGCGACGCCGCATGTTGATGCTGTCGACCTCCCGGAGGAAGTGCAGTGCCTGGTTCGCGCCCAGCTCACCCGCCCGCGCCATGAACGCGCGGATGTCCTTGGGCAGGCAGCCGCCGCCGAAGCCCAGCCCGGCGTTGAGGAAGCGCCGGCCGATCCGCGCGTCGTACCCCAGGGCGTCGGCGAGTTGGGTGACGTCGGCGCCGGTGGCCTCGCAGACCTCGGAGATGGCGTTGATGAAGGAGATCTTGGTGGCGAGGAACGCGTTGGCCGAGACCTTCACCAGTTCCGCGGTGGCGAGGTCGGTGACCAGGAACGGAATGCCCTCGCCGAGCAGGCGGGCATACAGCTCGCGTAACTCGGTCTCCGCGCGTCCGGGGCGCTGGCGGTCCACTCCCAGCACCATCCGGTCGGGGTGCAGGGTGTCCTCGACGGCGAAGCCCTCCCGCAGGAACTCCGGATTCCACGCGACTTCCACGGCGTCCCCCGCCGGGGCGAGCGCCCGGGCCCGCGCACCCAGCTCCGCCGCCGTCCCGACGGGAACTGTCGACTTGCCGACGATGACGGCAGGGCGATCGAGCAGCGGCGCGAGTGTGTCGATCACCGAGTGCACGTGCCGCAGATCCGCCGCGTACTCCCCCTTCTTCTGCGGGGTGCCGACACCGAGAAAGTGGAGGTCGGCGAACTCGGCGGCCTCGCTGTACGACGTGGTGAAGTGCAGTCGGCCGACGTCGATGTTCCGGCGCAGAACCTCCCCCAGCCCGGGCTCGTAGAACGGGACCTCCCCGGAGGAGAGCTTCGCCACTTTTCCGGGATCGATGTCGACGCCCAGGACGTCGTGGCCCAGTTCCGCCATACAGGCGGCGTGGGTGGCTCCCAGGTATCCGGTTCCAAACACGGTGCAGCGCATGCACCCTTGATAACCAGTGCAGGTGAGCGCGATATTTACCCGACTGATGTTCGAAGCCAACAGTGCGTGTACGAACGGTGCGAGGCGAGACCCTATGCTTCGCCCATGCATGTTCTCTTCGTCTGCACCGGAAACGTCTGTCGCTCCCCAACGGCTGAGCGCCTCGCAGTGGCATACGCCGAGGAGCTCGGGATCACCGATCTGACTGCCGAAAGTGCAGGTACCGAGGCCGTGGTCGGCGCGGCGATGGAGCCCACCGCCGCGCAGGTCCTCGAAGGTCTCGGCGGCGACCCCGGCAAGTTCACTGCCCGACTGCTCACCGCCGATCTCGCGGTGGACGCCGATCTGGTGCTGACGATGACCGAGAGCCACCGTGACAAGGTCCTGGCCTTGGCTCCCGAGCAGCTGAAGAAGACATTCACCCTGAAGGAGGCCGCCCGACTGGCCGAGGCGTCGGACGCAAAGACCGTCGCCGACCTGGCGTCGGCCCGTCCTCAGCACAAGTCGGACGGGACGCCGGAGGACATTTCCGATCCGATCGGCAAGGACGAGGAGACATTCCTGAATGTCGGGTCCGAGATCGCCGAACTCCTGGGTGTGGTCGCGCGGAGCATCCGCGTCTGACGTCGCCTACCACGGTTCAGGGCCGCTGCGGCGGATGTCGACGTGCTGCTCCAGTTCGACGGCCAGGACGCCCGGGACTGCCTCGAGGGCTGCGAGTCGGCCCGCGGGGACGGAACCGTAGATGATTCCGATCGTGCGGTGCATGGCGTCGATCCGCATGCCCTCCTCGGCCAGCGCGACGCCGACCACGTCGATGTCCTCGACGTGGTCGGCGTCCACCGTGACACTGATTCCGACCATGCCCGGCACGATACGTCGAGCCTTCTACCCGGATGCCTGGATCAGCCCGGCACCGACATCGAGTGACGGCAACGCGAGCCGCCGGGAATGCTGGGTGAGCAGGGACCACAGATCGCGGCCGGTGCGCCCGGTCTTCTCGCACCACAGTGCAGCGATGCCCGCGACGTGCGGGGTGGCCATACTCGTTCCGTTCTTCGAGCCGTAGCGCACGGGCATCGGCACCGACGAGAACACCCGCACGCCAGGTCCTGCCACGTCGATCTGACCACCGGCGACGGGGTTGCTGGCGGCAGAGAAATTGGCCAGCCCGAGAGCGGGGTCGACTGCAGCGACGGCCATGATCGACGGACTGTTGGCGGGTACGCCCACCAGTCCCGGGCGCCCGGCGGCTCTGTTCGCGTTGTTGCCGGCCGCGGCCACGATCAGCGCTCCGGCCGCCAGCGCACGCTGCCCCACCGTCTCGTAAGCGACGGACACCGACGCGACGTCGGCACCGAGCGACATCGAGACGATCTGGCAACCGTTGGCGATGGCCCACTCGATGCCTGCGAGGATCCCGCCGTCCACACCACGCCCCTGATCCGACAGAACCTTCCCGACGAAGATGTCGGCCTCGTGAGCCACTCCGTATCGGCGCGTGCCGGCCGCTGCCGGACCGCAGGCCGTTCCGACGCAATGCGTGCCGTGTCCATGCCCGTCCTGGGGTTCTGCGCCCGGAACGAACGATTGGGCCGTGATGGTACGACCGTGGAAATCCGGGTGGGTGAGGTCGAGTCCGGTGTCGAGGACGGCGATCCGGACTCCGCGCCCGCTGCACGCCGACGTCGTGGTGCGGGTCGCCTGCAGTCCCCAGGTGAACTCCGGCGTATCCAGGAAGTGTTCGGTGTCTACTGGCGCAGCTGCACCGTTCTCAGGCCGTGCGATCTCTGCGACGGTGTCTTCACTGTCCAGCGCATGGTGGACCAACTCGGGTTCGACCGAGAGGACCGCCACGTCGGGTGAGGCGGCTGCGGTGCGGAGTGCGGCCAACTGGTCGGTGTCCGCGGCCACCACCGCAATTCCGAGTTCGTCGAACAGAACCGCGTCAGCCGCTTCCGCCAGTTCGAGATCCATTGCCGAAGAATCGAACTCGCTACTTCTCGTCACAGTCGAGACCCCGGTGAGGGACCGCAGGAGTGCCGTCGGACCCGCTCGTCTCCCGCCGTCCGTGAACACCACGACCTGACGGCCCGTCGTCTCGGCCCGCGAATCGGCAACGGGCCCGTCGCCGTCTCGGTCGGAATCTTGTGGAAATATCACTGTTTCGTCCTTTGCTCTGGATCGCGGCGCACTCGTCGTCGCGCCAATGTGTCTAATTGTCTTCAGCTTTCGCTCGTGGGTGACGCTTGTGGGACTTCCCACTCTCCGGCGTGGGCTCTCGAATTCCGAGAGTGGCGCGCTACCCGAATCTGTGGCGGGCCGAGCTGTCGGGGTGAGTAGTTCGGTTCACGCGACCGCAGAGATCACGTGGTACCAATCCACGACGACGGATTTCACGCCGATCGATGCGATCATCGTCCGGATCGGACCGTCGAGACGCAACTGGCTGTCGACGTGCCGAGCATCGGAGCAACCACAGATGCTCTGTGCGGCCCGCAACCCGATCAGGATCTCCGGAGAGGATTCGGTTCGACTGCCCTCGACGAGTAGCGCTTCCTCGTCGACGCCGCGGACTGCGATGTCATGTCCATCTGCGACGTCGCCGACGATCAGAGCAAGGTAGTCGATATCGGCGCCCTCGTCGCGGGTGGCGATCAGTCGCGCCGTGTTCCGCCCCAGCGGCACACGTTCGTCCAACACCAGGTCGGCGAACTCGCGTTCACGGATTCCCGCGAGGTCGATCCGCCTGGCCGTCCAACTGAAGAATGGCTCCGGCAGCGCGATCATGACCTTCTCCTGTACCTCGACGCTGTACCTGTGGGGATGAACCCAGCCTGACTGAGATGTCGGCTATTCTCGCGAGTAGGCGAGTACTCGACCGTTCGATACGAGACACCGGGCGCTCGAAAAACCGAACCTGTGACCGCCTTTCGAGGCCCAAGCCTTCTACACCACCGGGTATCGCGACTCAAAGCGACTCGAAGCACGGATTACCCTGCTTCGCTGCACAACTCATGCTCGATGTCGGGCGAGAGATACTGATTCCGCCACCTGGAGAACTAGAATCGGACC
>NZ_LTCZ01000105.1:0-3687 GCF_001583455.1 Rhodococcus sp. LB1
GCGCGGGTGATGTGCGGCCATGGACTTGGCCCGTGGAAGGTGGTCCCCATACCGACAGACGGTAACCGGCCCGCCTTGCGTGTGGTGCCGGTCCCGGGCAACGCTAAAAGAAGCTAAACGGGGGCGCCGCCGGTTCGGCGCTCCCCGGCGAGGTCGACGGTGGCGCGTGGGCGGGTTGACCGCGGTCGCCTGGGACGCAGCGATCCGGTGTCGGCGGACATGAAAAACTGCCCATAGGCGGACACGAAAACGCCCACAGGCGGACGTGAAACTGCCCACTGGCGGACACGGGTTTCTGCCCACTGGCGGACACGAAACTGCCCACCCGGGTCTGTCCGCCTGATACGGCACGTTCGATTTTCTTCCCGATCGCCTCCCCGGATCGGGGCCTCTCCTCGGGTTCGCTCGACGGTGCTACCACGCCGAGAATGCGAGCCACCGAGGAGAGGCCACCGTGAAGTCTGCCAAGGAAGTCATGGAAATTCTTGCTGCCTACGACCTGACGAAGTCCTACCGTGCCGCCGCCGCACTGGCGGGGTGCTCCCATCACACCGTCGCCCGCCTCGTCGCCGAACGCGACACCGCCGATGCGCCGACCCCACCGCGGGAGAAGAGACCGATGCTGATCGACGAATATCTACCGAAAATCGAAGAATGGGTCGAACATTCGAAGGGCCGAGTCCGCGCCGACATCGCCCACGACAAGCTGCTGGCCCTCGGATTCACCGGCACCGAACGCACCACCCGCCGCGCCGTCGCCCGGATCAAACGCGCCTACCGGCTCGGCCACACCAGGGTGCACAGGCCGTGGGTCACCGAACCCGGCCTGTGGCTTCAGTACGACTTCGGTGACGGCCCGGTCGTCGACGGCACCAAGACGGTGCTGCTGTGCGCGTGGCTGGCCTGGTGCCGGCACCGGGTGGTGATCCCGTTGCGCGACCGCACCGCCCCGTCCGTCTACGCGGGCCTGGACCGGACCTTCCGGCGGATCGGTGGTGTCCCGACGTATCTGCTCACCGACAACGAGAAGATGGTCACCACCGAACACATCGCCTCGGTCGCCGTCCGCAACCCGGGTGTGGTCTCCTTCGCCCGGTTCTACGGCCTGGTCGTCAAGACCTGCCTGCCCGCGGACCCGGCCACCAAGGGCGGGGTGGAGAACACCGTCAAGCTGGCCAAGGCCGACCTGGTGCCCACCGACCACAACCTCGCCGCCGAGTACGACAGTTTCGAGGACCTCGAGGCCGCCTGCACGCAGTTCTGCGAGCAGGTCAACACCCGCACCCACCGCACCACCCGCCGCATCCCGGCGCAGATGCTCGCCGAAGAACGCCTCCACCTGCATCCGGTTCCCGCCGCCGCACACACCGTCACCTGGGGAGTGACCCGCATCGTCCCGGACAACACCCCGATGGTCGCGTTCGAGAACGGCCAGTACTCGGTGCCGCACACCCTGCGCGGGCAGACGGTGTTCGTCCGCGCACACGGCGCCGGTGCCGGTGAGCGGATCATCTTCGTCCACCACGGCGACACCGGCCCGGTCGAGGTCGCCCGGCACCGGCGGGCCCGCCCCGGCTCCCCGCAGATCTGCGACGAGCACTTCCCGCCGCCCCCGGCCGGGATCCTCGACCGTCAGCCGATCCCGCGAACCGACGCCGAACGCGCCTTCTGCAACATCGGTGCCGGTGCCCGGCTGTGGTTGTGTGAGGCCGCCGAGGCCGGCACCGGGAAGATCCGCGTAAAGATGGACCACGCGGTGTCGCTGGCGAAGCTGCTCGGCGCCGGCCGGGTCGACTGGGCGCTCGGGCACGCCGCCGCCTACGGCCGCTTCGCCGAGGGCGACCTCATGGCGATCCTCGACGCCCACCCCGCCGGCGCCGCCTCGGATCGCACCCACCGGGCCGACGAATCCCGGTCCCTGGCCCAGGGCACCAGCGGCTGGGCCGCCCTCGGTGGCGAGGTTCCCGTCGACGGTGCCACCGAACTCTAGGAACACCGCCCACGCTGACGCGAAAAACTCTGCACCGCAGACTAATCGAGTTCACCGTCCGATTCAACCGGCACCCGAAGGAGACCCTCGTGACCACCGCACCACCGGCGGCGCCGCCGCTGCCGACCGACCTGGAAACCCTGCTGCACCGGCTGCGGCTGCCGCACATCCGCCGCGCCGCTCCCGACGTGCTGGCCACCGCCCGCGCCCAACGGTGGGAACCCGCCGAGGTCCTCAAGGCGCTGCTCACCGAGGAGGCCGCCGGCCGGGAACGCTCGGCACTGGCCACCCGCCGCGCCGCCGCCGCGTTTCCCACCGGCAAGACCTTCGACGCCTGGAAACCGGAACTGTCGTCCATCCCGGCCCCGACCCAGCAGGCGCTACGCACCCTGGAATGGATCGAGCGGCGCGAGAACCTCGTGGTCTGCGGACCCTCGGGAACCGGGAAGACATTCTTCCTCGAGGCCCTCGGCCAGCACGCCGTCGAACGAGGACGGAAGGTGTTGTGGTTCACCCTCGAAGACCTCGGCGCGCTGATCCGCCGGCACCGCGCCGACGACTCGGTCTCGGGTGCCCTGACCAAGCTGCTGCGCGCCGATCTCGTGGTCATTGATGACATCGGCCTGTTGCCGGTGGCCGCCGACGCCGCCGAGGGCCTCTACCGGCTGGTCGACGCCGCCTATGAGAAACGCGCCCTGGCGCTGTCGTCGAATCTTCATCCGGCCGGATTCGACGAGCTGATGCCCAAGACCCTGGCCACCGCCACCGTCGATCGGCTCATGCACCACGCCCACCTGTGTCAGACCAGCGGTAAATCGATCCGGATGAGCCAAGCCCTCGCCGGCACCGGCGTCGACCCACTCACCTGACCACAACACAACACCGTGGGCAGTTTCGTGTCCGCCAGTGGGCAGAAACGGATGTCCGCCAGTGGGCAGAAACGTGTCCGCCTATGGGCAGGTTTCGTGTCCGTCAGTGGGCGGGAACGAATGTCCGTTGACAATCCGGTCGAATCTCTGTTGCGGACAACGCATCGGCGTCGGCGTCGGCCCGGACCGTCGGCTCGGCGCTCTTACTCTTGTGAGCACCACGAGACGAGACCGGCGGGAGAAGGATGATGAGTTACGAAGCGATCTACGACGGGGTTCGTTATCCGCTCGCCGATGCGGCCGCCGCGCACGGCCTCGAGGAAGCAGTCCGGGGCATCTTCGACGGCAACGGCAACGGTGGATTCGTCGGTTTCGTCAGCCAGAAACTCGACGGTGCGCTTGCTGATCACGCCGGCGACTCCGATCGCGATTCGGGGCAGCGACGAGCCGAACCCGACCGTCGTCCACCGCTGGTAACCCCACCCGCAGCAGATACCTCCGTCGGCCGCGACGGTGTATCCGTCTCGCGGAGGCGTCGGTGTCCGCGAGACTTCCGGCAACGATCCACCGTCAACACAAGGAGGTATGGTGCCTAGCCTCATTTTTAATGGTGTCACCTACGGCATCAGCCAGACCAGGTTCGAGGCCCCCCGGGAGCTGCTCGCACGGTTCGCCGAGGGACACACCCTGGGAGTGGCGATGTCGCTCACCCATGACGGCGCTCGGCACCACCTGTTCATCACCCCTGGGGTGCCGATCACGCTGGTGGAATGACAACTCCGCAGTGGTCGAGTCAGGACGGTTTCCTGCGGGGACACTGCCCGGGCA
>NZ_LTCZ01000106.1:0-13392 GCF_001583455.1 Rhodococcus sp. LB1
ACGGTGGGCGCGGGGAACGGCGCGTTCGGCGGCTATTTCGGCATCTTCATCGCAGAAACGGCGGGTGTAGCGCATGACGCCGATTGGGACGCGTCCCTCGGCACCAGACTTCGTCGACGACTACGCCAGCACGCTGGCTCGACCAGGGACAGGTGCGCGATACCGCGGAGCTCCGGCGCGCTAGCTCAGTCGCCCAACGGAACGCGGGAAGCGAGACCCAAAAAAATTAAGACTACAACCTCTAGTATATGAAGTTATGTGGTGTTAGGTTGTGATCGCGCTCATAGTTGATGAAGGAGAGAGTGTCGATGAACGAAGTATTTGACGTAGTTGTCGTGGGGGCCGGATTCGCCGGCGTCACCGCCGCCCGAGACCTGACCGCGGAGGGGAAGTCGGTCGTCGTTCTCGAGGGACGCGATCGCATTGGCGGCCGTACCTACACCGACGACAAGATCGGGCGGGCGGTGGAACTCGGCGGCGCCTACGTGCACTGGACCCAGCCGAACCTGTGGCGGGAGATGCAGCGGCACGGTCTCGAACTGTCGACCCCCGTGCCGATCGACCGCGTTCACTGGCTCGCCGACGGCGCCCTGCACTCGGGCACCGAGGCGGAATTCGACGCCCTCGCCGGCCCGGGCATGGAGCGGTTCGTCGAGGACGCCCGCGAGCATTTCCCGTATCCCCACGACGTCCACACCACGGACATCGGGGAGATCGATCTGGAGACCTTCACCGACCGGATGAAGCGACTCGATCTCGACCCGGCCGAACGCGACATGCTCGACGGCATCCTCTCCTACACGGTGGCCGCCCCCGACCAGCAGGCGGTATCGCAGATTCTCCGGTGGGCCGCACTGTATTTCGGTGACTGGCGCGTTCTGTGGGAATCGGGTGCCTACTGGCGCATCGCGACCGGAACCAAGAGCCTGATCGAAGCGATTGCCGCCGAATCCTCCGCCGATATCCGGCTGTCGACTCCGGTGTCGGCCATCGCGAACGACGGCGACGGAGTGCTCGTCACCACCCGGGCGGGGGAGACGTTCCGCGCCAAGTCCGTCATCGTGACCGTCCCGGTCAATGCCCTCAACACGATCGACTTCTCGCCCGCGTTGAGCGAGGGCAGCCAGCGCCTCGCCGACGAGGGGCATCCGATGCGCAACCGCAAGATGTGGGTCCGGGCCAAGGGCGAGATCGAAGCGTTCACCGCCTACGCCCCGCTCGGGGCCAACCCCATCACCATCGCCATGACCGAATACCGCCTCGACGGTGACACCTTGATCGTGTGCTTCTGTCCCGACGCCACTGCGATCGACCCCGACGACAAGGACGCGGTCCAGGACGCATTGCGCGCGTACGTGCCCGACCTCGAGGTCGTGGACACCGACGGGCACGACTGGGCAGACGACGAATTCTCGCAGGGCACCTGGATGATGATGCGTCCCGGACAGCTGTCATCGGCAGTCCCGGACATCCAGAAGCCGCACGGCCACGTCTACTTCGCCGGCAGCGACATCGCACCCTCGTTCGTCGGGTGGATCGAGGGTGCTCTCGAAAGCGGCGCCCTCGCCGCCCGGAACGTGGTCCGCGATCAGAAGGCCGCCCCGCAGTCCTGAGAGCCCGACCCGGCTTTTCCGGCGAATCGGCAGCCAGTGCGCCGGAAGTCCGGACGGCGGGCTCGTCGATCGCCGGGTGCCAACCCGGCCGCAGCAGCGACGGCACGTAAGGATCGCCGCGGCCGTCAATCCAGGCGTGGGCATTGGCCCCGAACGGGCCGGCCACCGATCACCCCCATACCCCACACTCGACCACTATTTTCCCGGGTTGGCCGTGCGTGAACACGGCCCACCCGGGGGCACAGAAGGGAATCCCCGTGCGCCCCGGCTTGCACAATTTCGTCAAGGACATGGATAAGGCATGGGCGGCCGAGCGGCCCCATGAGGCTATCGCCGCGCATTTCGCGGAAGACGGTGTCCTGCACGACATGACCTCACCTGGCCCGGCCACCGGCCGAGCGGCGATCGCCGAAGCGATGAGCGCCTTCGCGAACGCCTTTTCCTCGATGGAGTTCCACAGTTCCGTCGTCGCCGACGATGGTGAGACGGCCACCGTCGAATGGACCGTGACCGGAGTCCATACCGGGAACCTCGACGGTATCGCACCGACCGGCAACCGCATCGAGGTACGCGGTGTCAACCTGCTCAAATGCAACCCCGCAGGACAGTTGCTCGAAGAGCGCTCGTACTGGGACTCGGGGACGCTGCTGCGTCAGCTCGGAGTCTTCGACAACTGATCAGAAGGTAAACACAGCGGCGCCCGGGGACCTCTCAGGGCGCCGTTGCTGTACGCACCGCCGCGCCCCCACGTTCGCCGGCGGCACCACTCCCGCAACTCACACTCGAACGCCCACTCCCCACCCCTTCACCATGGAGACCCCAATGATGATGACACGCCTCATTGCGGTGACCGCCTTTGCCATTACGGCAGCGGTCGCCACCACCAGCACCGCCAGTGCCGCCCCGGAACAGGCCGACCCCCACCATGCATCAGCGCTGGAAACGGAGATCCTTCCCGGTATCCACTACACCGCGAGCATCGTCGACAAGTCCGTCGTCCTGACCACCGACGGCGGCTCGCTGACCACCCAGGGCAACCAGTTCCAGGTACTCGATGCCGCCGGGAATCTGGTGGCCGGGTTCCCGCTGACCTACTCACGGGATGGGAAAGAATGGCCGATCGCCGCCCAGATCGACGGCAGGAGCGCCACCCTCACTCCCAGCACTGAACCCGCCACCGCCACGCCGCTGAAGGATGCAGCGCTCCCACTGCAGCTGACCGCATTGGACGTGCGGTCCCCGGAATTCAGCGCTGCCATCATCAACTTCGGTACCGAAGTTGCGCTCGGCGTCGGGATGGGCAGTTTGATCGGCACGGCGATCGGTGCCGGGATCGGATGCATTGCCGGAGGAGCGCTCGTCGGATCCGCGGTCGCCGTCCCGACAATCGGTACCCTCGCGGTTCCCGGTTTCCTCGGCGGATGCCTGGTCACCGGAGCTGCGGCTGGGGCGATCGGAGCGGTCGCCGGAACCGTCATCGTGGGTGGGCCCGTCGCCGTTGCGAGCGCACTCCAGTTCTATGACGCGATCAACGCTCCCGCCGCCGAACCCGTCCCCGCCGCCGAACCGCTGGCGGGCTGACACCCGGACAACACGGCGCGTTGTTCGGCCGTTATTCGGGCCCGGGCGGGGCGGGCCCGAATACCGGACCGGGGGTTCGTACGACGAGTGCCGCGAGGAGCGCAGCGCGGCTGCGCTCGCTCCCGGGCACTAGGCGGGGTGCCCGACGAGCGTCATCACGCGGTCGACCAGGGCGTCATCGCGCGCCGCATTGGCGATGACCAGTGTCTGTAGGCGGGGGGCGTCGGCGGCAAGAGGCCGGTAGGTAATCCCTGGAACAGTCCCGTCGCGGATCTCTTGTGGGACTAGACACACGCAGTTCGCGGACGCGACCAAACCGAGCATTCCCATCAGGCTGTCTGCTCGCCCGCCGTCTCTCGGCTCGAAACCGCCAGCACGGCAACCCAAGTAGATCAACCGGGTCAGTTCGGGCAGCGCGGTCGCGGATGGCAGCGCGAAATCCTGATGCTGTAAGTCGGCCAGGGCGATGCGGTCGCGGGATGCGAGGTCATGCTCGGCAGGCAGTGCGCATACCAGAGGTTCGTCGTGCAGGAACCGGATATCGAGATGCTCGGGGTCGGACAGTGGAGCGCGCACCATGGCGAAGTCCAGCCGACGGCTGCGTACCATGTCGGCGAGTTCGGCGGAGGTGCGTTGGTAGAGGTGGATGCGCAGCCCGGGCAGGTTGTCGTGGACCATGCTGATCAGACGCGGGACCGAGACGTAGGAGGCGCCGCTGATGAATCCGAGGCGGAGGGTTCCCTCCGCTCCTTGCGCGATCCGCCTGGCACGCTCGGCAGCCGAACTCTGTGCGTCCAGGAGGTGTCGTGCATCGAGAGCAAATGCTTTCCCGGCGGGGGTGAGTTGCACCTGGCGGGTGCTTCGTTCCAGCAGCGGAACCCCGATGGTCTTCTCGAGGCGTTTGATCGCCTGAGTGAGGGGCGGCTGACTCATGGACAGGCGCTCGGCGGCGCGGGTGAAGTGACGCTCTTCGGCGACCACGACGAACTGCTCCAGCAGCCGCCGCGAAAAATCCATATCTTCCATCATATGAATTCTGCCCCAATTAGTATTGGATATCGACAGGCTTTGAGGTTTTCATTGTGGTGTGAAGCATGACAACCCCGTTTCGATCGGTTCGAGAACATCCATCCCCCCTGGTGGGCGGGAAGTATCCCCCCATCCCGGTGCGGCAGGCGGCCCCCTGGAAGGGCTCCGCGTGATCGAACTGGCCACGGTGATCATGGGCCCCTACGCCGGTCAGCAGTTCGGTGACCTCGGTGCGGATGTGATCAAGGTCGAGGCTCCCGGCGGCGATCCCACCCGACAGTTCGAACCGAAACGTCATTCGGGGATGGGCGGGCCGACCCTCAATCTCAACCGCAACAAGCGAAGTGTCACACTCGATCTCAAGAATGCCTCCGATCGGGATTCGCTGCTCGCGTTGCTCGAGACCGCGGATGTCTTCATCACCAATGTCCGTCCCGGCGCCCTCGAGCGACTCTCGCTCGGCTGGGAGGACGTGGCCGCGGTCAATCCACGTCTGGTGTACTCCACCGCACAAGGGTTTCGGTCCGACTCGGCGATGCGAGACAACGCCGCCTACGACGACATCATCCAGGCGGCCACCGGCCTGGTGTGGCTCAACGAGCAAGTCTCCGGCCAGCCGAACTACATCCCCTCGGTGGTGGCCGACAAGGTGTGCGGTCTGATGATGGTGCAATCGGTGCTCGCCGCATTGCACTACCGAGACCGCACCGGGCGCGGACAGCACATCGAAATCCCGATGGCGGACACCATGATCGCCTTCAATCTCGTCGAACACCTCGCCGGAGCAACCCTCGATCCGGCCGACGAAAGCGATTACGGATACCGGCGGGTACTCAGCCGCGAACGCAAGGCCTGCCGAACCGCCGACGGGTGGATGTGCATCCTGCCCTACAACGACGCGAACTGGCGGGACTTCTTCGAATTCGCCGGCGACCCCGCCGCGGCAACCGATCCCCGGTTCACCACCATGGCCGGCCGCGTCGCGAACTCCGATGTCCTGTACGCCAGAATGCGCACCCTGACAGCACAGTTCAGCACCGCCGAGTGGCAGCGCCTGTGCGACGACGCGAGCATTCCGGCGCATCCGGTCTACAGCCTCGCCGAGAGCGCGACCAGCCGCTACGCGCAGGACGGCGGTCTGCTGACCACGACCGAACACCCCACCGAGGGCCCCTACCAGCTGATCGGACACCCGGTCCGGTACTCCGAGACACCGGCCCAACTGCGCCGACACTGCCCGGCACAGGGACAGCACACCGAGTCAATCCTCGACGACCTCGACCATCGGCAGCGGAGCCGGGCATGACCACAGTCACTCGACCCCCGACCTATCGCATCACTCTGAATGGAGACGCACTGTCATGACCTTCTCCGGAGGTGACCTCGTCGTCACCATCGACAACCACATCGGGCGCATCACCCTCAACCGGCCCGAGAAGAAAAACTCCTTCACCGTCGACATGCTCGCGGACTGGGCGCACGCGCTGCGCGAGTTCCAGCGTGACGAGCGGGTGCGGGTAGTGGTAGTCCGCGGCACTGGTGAGGCCTTCTGCGCCGGAGCCGATCTCGCCGACATCGGCGAGATCGATCGCACACCGCTGACCAACCGGAAACTGATGACCGACACCGTCCACCAGGTGGCACGCGCGGTCGACGACCTGACCAAACCACTAATTGCCGGTGTGAGCGGCCCCGCCGTCGGCGCCGGGATGGATATGGCCCTGATGTGTGACTACCGGATCGCCTCAGCTGCCGCCCGGTTCTCCGAGGGATACATCCGCGTCGGCCTGGTACCCGGTGACGGCGGCTGCTTCTACCTCCCGCGGCTGATCGGCCGCCCCCGCGCACTGCGCCTGCTGTGGACCGGCGAATTCGTCACCGCCGAACAGGCCCTCGACTGGAATCTCGTCGACGAAGTCTGCGCCGCCGACGAGTTCGACACCCGACTCGAGGAGTTTGCCACCCAGATCGCCCGTCAGCCACCCGTGGCTGTCCAGATGATCAAGAACGCGGTACGCCAATCCGATACCGGCGATCTGCGGTCGGCACTCGATCTCATCGCCTCACACCAGGCGGTGGCGATGACCACTGCCGATTCGATCGAGGCGCTCGACGCCTTCACCACCCGACGAACCCCCGCCTTCGAGGGACGATGACAAGCCAGGACACGATGACTACACGAGAACAATCGCTGCGCGCGAAGGTGCGCGAACTGTGCGCCGACTGGGACTACGAACCCCGATGCGACGCCTGGGGCGGCGAGGCCGACCCCGCGTTCAGCCAGGAACTCGGGCGGCGCGGACTACTCGCGCTCACCTGGCCAAAGGACCTCGGCGGGGCCGCGGAATCGAACCTCACCCGACTCGCGGTCACCGAGGAACTACTCCGGGCCGGCGCGCCGGTTTCCTACCACTGGGCGGGCGAACGGCAGATCGGCCCCACCCTGATCCGCCACGGCAGCCGGGCGCTCCAGGATGAATTCTGTCCCCGCCTGGCCAGAGCCGAGATCAGCTTCGCACTCGGGATGAGCGAACCGGACGCCGGCTCCGACCTGGCCGCCGTCCGAACCACCGCCACCCGCACCGACGAGGGATGGGTCATCAACGGCCGCAAGGTCTGGACGAGCGGCGCCCACTTCGCCGACTACCTCTACGTCCTGGCCCGCACCTCCAAGAGCGAGGACCGGCACGCCGGTCTGAGTGAGTTCGTGGTCGACACCTCCGCGCCCGGGGTACACGTGCAACCGATCATCGGCATGGACGGAGGACACCACTTCAACGAAGTCGTCTTCGACGAGGTCCACGTGCCCGATCGGTGGCTGATCGGTACCGAGGGACACGGCTGGCAACAGGTCATCTCGCAGCTCGCCTTCGAACGCGGTGGCCCCGAACGGTTCCTGTCGATGTACCCGCTCCTGGGCGCGGTCCTCGACACCGGGGTGCTCGACGACACCGACCGCGCCGCACTTCGCGGGCTGACCGCACAGCTGACGGTGCTGCGTTCTCTTGCGCGGAACATCGCGGCCGACCTCGACGCCGGGCGCAGCCCGGTCGCGCAGGCTGCCACCAGCAAGTACCTCGGAAACCGGCTCGAGCTGGCCATGCTCGACTTCGTCCGCCCCCTGCTGAGCCGGTGCGATGGGCGCGTACGCGCAATGTTCGACGCGGCTGTGATCACCTCCCCGAAGTCGGGCCTGCGCGGCGGCGCCGCCCCCGTCATGCTGTCCATCGTCACGAAGGAAATGCAATGAGCACGACGATTCTCACCGACGAAGCCGCACAACTCGCGGCGACCGTCGCCGATGTGGTGACCACCTGGGCACTTCCGGTCGCAGGCGGCCTCGTCTCGGAGGCCGAACACTTCCACGCCCAGTGGAAGACCGCCGAGGAACTGGGATGGACCACGATCCTCGAAGACGTCGACTCCACCAGCTTCGAGGCGCTGGCCGAGGCGACCGATCTCATCGACGCCGCCGCCGCCGTCACCCGCGCCCTCGCCCACGCCGGCGCCGCCCTTCCCGTCCGCCAGACCCTGGTTGCGCGCGCCCTCGCCTCCGAGCCGATCGCCACCGGGCCGATCGTTGTCAGCGCGCACTCGTTCGGGGTCTGGGATCCGATCGCGACCGCCTTTGTCGGCGCCGACGGCACCACCGAGGACCGGGCGGCGCAGGGTTCGGTGGACCGCGACGTCGCTGCCCGCCCGCTGCACCGAACCGAGCCCCCGGAGGACCTCGGGGATCGACCCGACGGCGTGCTGGCCCAGTTCCTGCTCGTCCAGGAAATCGCGGGCGCAGCCCGCGGCGCGATCGAGCAGGCGCGGGCCTACGTTTCCAGCCGGGTCCAGTTCGGCCGGCCACTGATCAAGCTTCCCGCCGTGGCTCAGGAGCTGGGAAGGCTGACGATCGCGCAGCGGCAACTCGACGAGGCGATCGCCGAGTTCGCGCGGCGACTGCACACCGCAGCTCCCGATCGGATCCGCTTCGCTGCCACCGTAGCCCGAGCGCTAGCCTGTGATGTCGCCTCCGATGTCGCCACCCAGGCGCACCAACTGCACGGTGCCCTCGGATTGACCGCAGACGCCACGCTCCGGCAACACACCCTGCTGCTCTGGGCCGACCGGGACGAGGGTCTGCATCAGCGCAGCTGGGGCGTGCACACCCTCCCGAACCGCGAGGTCGACCTGTGGACGCTGAGCGAGCCGGAGCACACGCACCGGCTCTAGATGGCCGCCACACCCTTCCGCCCGGACCCTCTATCGGGCCAGGCAGGCCGAGCGAGCGGCACCCCGGGATCCCCGCGGGCCATCCCGAACAGGCGTGGAGGAGGTAGTGCGCCGGCGATCAGAAGGGTAGCGCACTCCGTCGATCCCGGGCCCAGGCGTGCGTGTTTCATTTGTTCACGCGCGCCTGGGCTTCGGGGGACCGGAACAAGGGGGCGAGAGACCCTGAAACACAGTGGCGCGCAGGCACACCCCCGCGCGCCCGACCGACTGAGTTCGGATTAACCGCCGGCGCTTGCCGCGGCGCGGGTAAATCCCAGAATTGCTTCCGCGCTGCTGGTCATGTGCTCGGCCATCAGGCGGCGCGCCCGCTCGCCGTCTCCGGCCTCGATCGCCGCGAAGATCTTGCGGTGCTGGTCATTGGAGGTATGCCGCGCCTGCGGGCCCACCCGGAACGCCCCCATCAATGGGGTCAACTCTGCCTGCACCTCCGTCTCCGCCCGCGCCAGCCGCTGCGACCGCGTGCAGGACGCGATGGTGACGTGAAAGGTTGCGTCACACTTGCGAAATTCCTCGAATACCTCTGCGGCGTCCATACGTTCGATCAGATCCCGCATCCCGGCAAGATCCTCGGCCGTCGCGCGTTCGGCGGCCAGGGCCGCACTCTCCCCGCCGATGGCGACTCGGTAATCGGTGAGGTCGGTGATGTACTCGTCGGTGATCGTCGCGATCCGCTTCTGCGCCTCGCGCTCGGGAACCGTCAGTGCCAGCTGTTTGACATAGGTGCCGCCCTGGCGACCGCGTCGGGTCTCGACATAGCCGGCTTCGCGCATCACCGCCAGCGCTTCGCGCAACGTCATCGCGGAAATCCCCAGCTGGTCGGCCAGTTCCGACTCGGAGGGAAGTCGCGATCCGACATCGAAGATGCCCAGGCCGATGGCATCGCCGAGCCGACGAACGGTCTGCGCGACCAGCCCCTCACCGCCGATCGGGGACAGGATGACACTGCGAACGAGCAGGGACGCCGGTGAGGGGGTCCGGGAATCGGACGCCGAGTCATTTGTATCCATTATCTTCACATCATATAGGTCTAGAGAAGGCAAAGTCGAGCACTTGCAACTCTAACATCTAATGTTAGAGTTAAAACATGAGTATCGAATCTGCCACCGACGGCAATCTGCTGAAGATCACCGACCCGGGTTTCTCTGCGATGGGCGAGGAGATCCGTGCTGCCAGGGAGCAAAACTGGTATGCCCGAACCACTTACGGTATCGCTGTCCTACGTCACGGTGAGGTGGGCGCTCTGCTGAAGGATCGCCGCCTCCGGCAGGGAAGCTGGTCGTGGCCCGCACAGAACGGCATCACCGACGGTGTGCTCTCGGACTGGTGGAAGAACTCCCTGGTCGGCATGGAGGGTGAGGATCATGCCCGCATCCGCAAGCTGGTCAACCCCGCGTTCTCCCACTCGGTCATCGCGACGATGACCGAGAGTTTCCGCGAACTCGCCCACGATGTCATCGACCAGTTCGCCGACTCCGGCGCATGCGAATTCATGACGGACTTCGCCGAACCGTACTCGTCTCGCGCCCTGTGCCGGCTGCTCGCCCTACCCGAAGGGGACTGGCGCGAGCTCACGCAGCTCTCGTCCGACATGGGGCTGGCCTTCGGCCCCGAGATCGCCGAGCAGCGAGCCACGATCGAAGCCGCAATCCTCGCGCTCTATGCCCGCGCCGACGAACTCGTCGCCCAGCGCCGCCGCCAGCCCACCGACGACTTCGTCTCGCAACTGGTTATCGCAACGGACGAGAACGGGGACCGGCTGAGCGATCAGGAACTTCGGGAGCTGATCACCAGCCTGATCTTCGGCGGCATGGACACCACCCGCAGTCAACTCGGACTGATGATGCAGGCCTTCGTCGAGCATCCCGATCAATGGGCGCTGCTCGCCGACCAGCCGGAACTTGCCGCCCAAGCTGTCGAGGAAGTCATTCGCTTCAACCCGACGATCCACTGGACCACCCGACTGGCCATCGAGGACTTCTCCTTCCAGGATGTCGACATCCCGGAGGGAACGGTGCTCCACCTCATGTCCTACTCCTCCGGCACCGACCCCCTCGCAGTCGGAGACGCAAGCTTCGACATCACGGCCAAGCGCGCCCCCCACTTCGGTTTCGGGGGAGGGCGGCATCACTGCCTCGGGCACTTCGTTGCCCGCCTCGACATCCGCGAAGCGCTGCAAGCCCTTTCGCAGCGCCTGGCCCAGCCGCGATTCTCCGCGCCGCCCAGTAATCGGCCGCCGACCGGGAACACCGGCCCGATCGAGCTTCCCGTGAGCTTCGTTCCGGCACGCCCGAACTGACGGCAGTGGTGACCGGCACGCCGTCTCGCGGGCAGGTGGCACGGCGGTGCCCTGCGCGGGCGAGGGCGCGTGGGAAACCTACCGCCCATACTTTTAACATAAAACTTCTTGTGTTAGCGGTATCACAGCAGTAGCGTTCTCGCTCATCGATCGGAGTGTGCGTCATCACACCCCGGTCAGTCACCCTCACCGAAGGAGCTCACATGACCGAGCGAGAATCCACCGTCCACAGAAATGGACGGAACTGTCTGAGGACGGCGTGCCTCGGCACGGCGACGAAGGCGGCGTGAAATGACCAACCCATCCACGCCCACAACCGGCGCCGACCTCACCGAGCAGGCGCATCTCGAGACGGGACGGTTGGGCAGGACCTCCCTGGTCTCACTGTCGCTGGCGTCCTTCTTCCCCGCAGTCGGCATCGCCTTGGTGCCCCTGCTCGTGTTCAGCACCGCCGGCACCAATGCATGGCAGGCATCACTACTGTCCACGATCGCCGTCATCTGCGTCGGGCGAGCAGTCACCGCCTTCGCCCGGCGATACGTCGCCACCGGATCGCTGTACTCCTACATCGGAGAGGTATTCGGCCCCTGGGCCCGATACCTGACCGCGGCCGCCCTACTCGCCGGTTTCATCGCCGCGATCGGAGCACTCGCCGCCGTCGTCGGGATCTTCGCCGGTAGCTTCCTGCTCTCACACGGGGTCGACAACGCCCTGTCCTTCGGGCCGCAACTGGCAATCTTCCTCGTCGCTCTCGCCCTCGCCGCCGCGATCGCCTACCGCGGTCTCGACACCTCGGTGTGGATCGCGGTGACCCTGGCCCTGTTGTCGTTCCCCCTCGTCCTGGTCATCACCATCGCCAGCGTCGCCAAGACCGGACTCGATCTCGCCGATCAGTTCAGCCTCAGCGAGTTCAGCCTCAGCGGAACGCTCCAGGGCATGGCCGTCGGAGCTGCCTTCCTGGTCGGCTTCGAATCCTGTACCGCACTCGCCGCGGAGACCCGCAACCCCCGCCGCAACGTGCCTCTCGCGGTCATGTCCGTCCCGGTTCTCCTCGGCGGCCTCTTTCCCCTGGTCACGATTCTCCAGGTCCCGGGGCTGCAGGCGGCGTCCGCCGAACTGGAGGCCGGAATGTCGGCTCCCGCGGCGCTGGCACTGCATGCCGGTCTCGGCTCCGGGGTCGCCACCGCCAGCGATCTGGTCCTCGCGGTCGCTACCTTCGCCGCACTGATCGGCTTCATCAACTATGGTGCGCGTTTCGCCATGACCCTCGCCGATGACGGTCTCCTGCCCGCTCCGCTGGGGAGGATCCATCCTCGCCACCACAGCCCCTTCGTCAGCATCGCGGTGATGTCCGTCGCCGGGTTCGTCCTCGTCGCCGCCCTGGTCTTTACCGCGGGAGATGTGGTGTCGGCGTACTACACCGTCGCTCCTCTAGTCGTGTACCTGTGGGTGCTCCCATACGTCCTGATCACCGTCGGCGCCATCGTCCTCACCGTGCGGGCGCATGAGTACCGGCCGTTGCTGATCGGCGCGTCCGTCTTCGGCGCAGTGGCGACAGCATGGATGTACATCAACGGGGTGATCAACCCACCACCAGCGCCGGCGAACGCCATGTCCTGGATCGTGCTGATCGTCCTCGCCGTCCTCCTCGCCGTTTTTGCGATCACCAAGCGCAGACAAGCGCCGAGCACCGCGGTGGAAGTCTCTCCGCAACCGGTCGCCCAGGTCGAGGAGGTCTGACGAGTTCGAATCTGAAAACCGTGGTGGCTGGAAGGACACATCCTTCCAGCCACTTCACCGCGCCCCAACCGTTGAACACAGCGGCCTCGACCACGCCCCGCGTGGCTCCCGACCGCGGAGCCCGCACAACGACACCTCCGAGAAAGAAACACCATGAACAAACACATTCCGTCGTGGCACGACGACGAGGTCAANNCGTGCGGTGTGGCTCGCGGCGGGCAAGTTGGGGTTGCTGTGCTGCTCGATCCCGGAGGAGTACGGCGGCGGTGGGGGCACGTTCGCACACGACCTCGCCGTGTTCGAGGCCCAGGGCTATGCCGGCGACCTGGCGCTCGGCATCTCGGTGCATTCGGGGATCGTGGCGCACTACCTCCTCGAGTACGGCACCGAGGAGCAGAAGAAGACCTGGCTGCCGGGGATGGCGACCGGGGAGATCCTCGGTGCCATCGGCATGACCGAGCCCGGCGCCGGATCGGACCTCAAGGCGATCAAGACCACCGCCGTCCGGGACGGCGACGAGTACGTCGTCAACGGGTCGAAGACGTTCATCACCAACGGCGCGTCCGCCGACATGATCGTGCTGGCGGTCAAGACCGATCCGAAGGCCGGCGCCAAGGGGGTGGCGCTGCTGATCGTCGATCTGCGGGACTGCCCCGGGTTCGCTGTCGGGCGGGTCCTGGACAAGGTCGGTCAGCACGGCGCCGACACGTCGGAGTTGTCGTTCACCGACGTGCGGGTGCCGGTGTCGAACCTGCTCGGTGAGGAGGGGCAGGGTTTCGGGCAGCTGATGGCGCAGCTGGTGCAGGAACGGCTGATCATCGGAGCGCAGGCGTCCGGTGCGATGACTCGTGC
>NZ_LTCZ01000107.1:0-30933 GCF_001583455.1 Rhodococcus sp. LB1
TGATCGCCGGGACCATCGGACACTCGGTCGAGTTCTTCGATTTCCTCGCATACTCGTACCTCGCGGTCTACTTCGCATCGTCCTTCTTCCCCACTTCCGAATCCTCGGGACTGGTACCGCTCTTGAGCGCATTCGGCGTTTTTGCCGTCGGATTCCTCGCACGTCCGCTGGCAGGCCTTTTCATCGGACTCTTTGCAGATCGTTACGGCCGCCGGCGCGCCTTGAGTCTCACCATCAGTCTCATGGCCGGCGGCAGCCTGCTTGTCGCCATCTGCCCCACGTACAGCCAGATCGGTGTCGCCGCGCCCGTGATTCTCACTGTTGCCCGCATCCTGCAGGGATTGTCCGCCGGAGGCGAATACACGACTGCAGGCGCCTTCATCGTCGAATCCGCGCCCGCCGGCCGACGTGGTTTCTACTCGAGCTTCATGTTCGTCGCCTCGGGCATAGGGAAGTTGACATGTCTCGCCTTCATCACCGTGTTCGTCGCACTCATCGGCGAAGATGCGATGCGGGACTACGGTTGGCGAATCCCCTTCGCTGTCGGCGCCCTGGCTGCGATCGTGGCCTGGTACATTCGCCGCGGGACGCAAGAAACGCTCGAGACCACCGTCTCCGACGAGGGCGCGGCACCGGTTAGTCGCAACCCGCTCAATGCTCTGCAGCGTTACCCCAGACAGTCCCTGATCGTGTTTGCAATCGCAACCGGAATGGGTGTTGGACAATACTTTTGGGCGACCTATCTGACTACGTACTTCCAGATCCAGAACGGCGCCTCTGCCACCACCGCAATGACGGTCGGCATCATCACGCTGATCCTCTACACACTCGCACAGCCGGTGGCCGGGCTGATCTCCGACAGATATGGACGTAAACCGTGCATGTACGCATTCGGCGTCGGCACCGTCATCGTAACGCCTTTCCTGCTCTCGATCACAAGTTCGAACTTTTTAGTCCTGATATGCATTCAGCTCATCGGGCTACTGTTGTTGAGCCTCTGCACATCGATCACGTCAGCTGTGATGGTCGAAAACTTCCCACCGCACGTACGAGTGAGCGGCCTGGGCTTTCCCTACTCGCTCTCGGTGGCAATCTTCGGTGGAACGGTCCCGCTTGTAGCCACTAGCCTGGCCAATGCCGGTTACTCCCAGTATTTTCCGTGGTACATCGTGGCCACCGCGATTATTACGCTCATGGGGGCCATAGCGGTGCCGGAAACGTTCCGCAGCGATATTTCGGGCGAAGAATCCTGACCGGCATTTCTCCCCTGTTCGCGGGATTCGCTCCTTCTCGGGCCGCCCCTGGCGGCCCGAGAAGGACCCGTCAACTTCTGCCTATGGTGTTTCGGTAGGTGAAGTGCTCGGGTAAGTAAAAACTGATCGCCAGCTCAACTGCCCGACTATCCGAATCGAGATACACGCGATCGGCGCGCAACAGTGGATGTCCGGCGGGACAGTCGAGGTGATCGGCGGTCTCCTCGGACGCCGGCGCCACGGTGATCGACTGCACGAGTTCGACAACGGGAGTCGACAGGTGGGGTTCCAGGAGACCGATGATCGTGTGCGCTCCGATCGCGCCCGGCTCCGTCCCCGCGCCGCCACATAGGTGCTGCGCATGAGGATCCGGCAGATGGACGGTCGTCATCGCGAACACGATCCCCGCGTAGCGGCGTACATACGCGATCGTGGAGACGAAGTCATCGTCGAGGCGTAAACGGCTTGCGGCTTCGATATCGGCCCTCCGTCGCAGAGGCGCGACAATTTCCGTGGTGGTGCCAGCGGGGAGATTGGTCAGTTCTTCAATCGCTCCGAGCCGCCGAAGACGCCTACTCCCCAGTTCGGAGACGAACGTGCCCCTCCCCGGAACGCGATACACCAGGCCATCCGCCACCAGATCGTAGAATGCTCGCCGCACCGTCTGCCGACTCACTACATACGTCTCGGCAAGTTCGAGTTCGGTGGGAAGCTGGCGGCCACCGTCGAAGTGGCCCGCGGCGATTTGCTCGCGCAGCGCGTGGGACAACCGCCGATGTGCCGGCGCTCGTTCGTTGTCACGGCCACCCATGAGCCCACACCGCTCCGTTCCTGTCGCCCTTCGGCATCATTCATTGCCGCGACGCGCTGTCTTCACATGCCGATCCATCGGGATCGTCCGCGAATCATAGTAGGTCGAATTAGCACGATATGCCAGATATCGGCACACCACCGGAGTCGCGGGGCACCCACCGAACCTGCTCCCACCCGGTATCCCGTCCAACAACAGGGAACGCACACCCCGTTCCGACCTCGACGCGTATACAGCCCGTACCAGCACTGACGAAGCTCCCGCCGTCCACTCGCCGGAGGGAGGGTTGACCAATACGGCTTCCGTACGGCATCCTGATCGATATCGGAACACTGTGCCGCATAGAGGCACGGATGAAGGGTTGAAGCCTCATGACTGCTGTAGTTGACGACGTCGGGTCGTCAGGAGCCGGATATCTCACCGACGAGCGCCTCGCGATCCAGGCGATGGCGCGGGAGTTCGCCGCCAAGGAAGTGCTGCCCGTGGCGAACGAACTCGATCCGGTCAAGGGCGAAATTCCGATGGAACTGCGCCAGAAGATGGCCGACCTAGGCTTCTTCGGTGTTCTGATTCCCGAGGAATACGGCGGGCTGGGCCTCGGGGTCTTCGAGTACGCCCTGATCGTCGAGGAACTTTCCCGCGCGTGGATGAGCGTGTCGAGCCTGATCGCTCGCGGACAACAATTCACCGCGGGATTCACCGAGGAACAGCGCAGCAAGTACCTGCCACGGATGGCTACGGGCGACTTCCTCAGCGCCTTTGCCTTGTCCGAGCCCGATGCGGGATCCGATGTGGCAGCGCTGTCGACTCGGGCCCGCAGGGAAGCCGACGGGTGGCGGATCAGCGGCCAGAAGATGTGGTGCACGTTCGCCGACGGAGCCGACTACCTTCAGGTATTCGCCCGTACGTCACCCATTGACCGCGACCACCGATCGCGCGGTATCAGCTGTTTCATCATGCCGAAGCCTCGCGGTGAGCTGCCCCCGGGAGTGACGGGCACACCGGTACGCAAGATCGGATATCACGGATGGAAGACCTGGGAGTTGTCCTTCGACAACGCCTACGCCGCTGGTGACTCCATGGTCGGCCCCGAAGGCGAGGGCTTCAAGGTCGCCATGGGCGATCTCGAGACCGCCCGGATTCATACCGCCGCCCGCGCCATCGGCGTGGCACGCGGAGCGCTCGAGGACTCCGTTGCCTATGCGCGGCAACGCGTCCAGTTCGGCCGTCCGATCGGCGAGAACCAGGCGATTCGGTTCAAGATCGCGCACATGGCCACCGAGGTGGAGGCGGCCCGATCGCTGATGTACCGGGTGTGCACCGAGGTCGACGCCGGCCGGCGCAACACCGTGGAGGCGTCGATGGTCAAGTACCTCGCCACCGAGATGGCCGAACGAGTAACCAGTGAGGCCCTGCAGATTCACGGCGGTGCCGGATACACCACCGATTTCGCCGTCGAACGGTACTGGCGGGATGCCAAGCTCACCAAAATCTTCGAGGGCACGTCGGAAATCCAGCTGAAGATCATTTCGGATTCGATCCTCGGAAGGCAGACACGATGAGATCGCCGGCCGCCGGGCCACTGAACGATGTCGTGGTGATCGACCTGACGACCATGCTCGCGGGTCCCTTCGCCACCATGGTCCTCGGAGATCTGGGCGCCGACGTGATCAAGGTCGAACCCCCGCATGGTGACTTCATCCGAGAGCAGGGACCGTTCGCACCGGATGACGAACTACGCGCATTCGGTGGGTATTTCCAGAGCGTCAATCGCAACAAGCGCAGTGTCGTTCTCGACCTCACCAGCGAGGAGGGGCGCGCCTCGCTGCTCGAACTGGTCGCGCACGCCGATGTCGTCGTGGAGAACTTCCGCCACGGGGTCATGGACCGGCTGGGGCTGTCCTACGAGCGACTCCAGGAGAAGAATCCCCACCTGGTATATGCGGCGATCCGCGGATTCGGTGACGAACGCACCGGCAGCAGCCCGATGCGGGACTGGCCGGCGTACGACATCACCGTCCAGGCCGTCAGCGGCTTGATGGAGATCACCGGCGAGCCCGACCGCCCCCCGATCAAGACCGGTCCCGGTCTCGGTGACACCGTGCCTGCGCTCTTCGCGGTGATCGGCCTGCTGTCGGCCGTGCACCGTGCTCGTCGCGACGGAGTCGGCGGCTTCGTCGACGTGTCGATGTACGACGCCATGCTGGCCATGTGCGAACGCGCCGTCTACCAGCACTCCTACAACGGCGACGTACCGACCCGGCAGGGAAACAGCCATCCCCTGCTCTGTCCCTTCGATGTCGTGCCCGCGGCAGACGGGTGGGTCAGTATCGCCGCGCCGGGCAACAAACATTGGCAGCAACTCTGCGCGGTAATCGGGCGCCCCGAGTTGGCGACGGACGAACGCACAAGGGACAACGTCAGCCGACTGGCCAATCGTGACTTCACCATGTCTGCGGTGACCGCGTGGACAACCACCCGGACCAAGGACCAGATCGTGGAAACACTCGGCGGCAAGGTCCCGGTGGCACCGGTCAATACCGTCGAGGACATCTATGCGGATCCCCACGTGCGTGCCCGCAACATGCTGGTCGAGGTCGATCATCCCGGTGTGTCCCACCCGCTGACGATCGCCAACACCCCGATCAAGTTCGCGGATGCGCCCCCGACCCACCTCCGGCGAGCACCGCTACTCGGCGAACATACCGACGAAGTGCTGGCCCAGTTCGACAACACCACAGCTGCCTTCCAGCTCGAAGAAACAAGATAGGGAGATCATGTCCAGAACACAACGACCGCGGCGTTCCTGCCTCGCGGTTCCCGGTTCGAACCCGAAGATGATCGAGAAGGCGAAGGGTCTCGATTCCGACCAGGTCTTCCTGGACCTCGAGGACGCGTGTGCTCCACTCGCGAAACCTGGTGCGCGCAAGACCATCGTCGCGGCACTCAACGAAGGCGGGTGGGGATCGAAGATTCGCGTGGTGCGGGTCAACGATCTCACCACCCACTGGACCTATCGTGACGTGGTCGAGGTCGTCGAAGGTGCCGGTCAGAATCTCGACTGCATCATGCTTCCGAAGGTGCAGTCGGCTGCCCAGATCGCCTGGCTCGACTTCACCCTGACCCAGATCGAGAAGACCATGGGTTTCGAGGTAGGCCGGATCGGAATCGAGGCGCAGATCGAGGACGCCGCCGGATTGATCAACGTCGACGAGATCGCAGCCGCGTCGCCGCGTACCGAAACGATCATCTTCGGCCCCGGCGACTTCATGGCGAGTATCAACATGAAGTCGCTCGTGATCGGTGAGCAGCCGCCGGGCTACGGTGTCGGCGACGCATTCCACTACCCGCTGATGCGGATCCTGATGGCCGCCCGAGCGAACGGGCTGCAGGCAATCGACGGACCGTATGTGCAGGTCCGCAACGTCGAGGGCTTCCGCCGGGTTGCCGGACAAGCCGCCGCGCTCGGCTACGACGGGAAATGGGTGCTGCATCCGGCCCAGATCGACGCCGCCAACGACACCTTCAGTCCAGCCCAAGCCGACTACGACCACGCCGAGAACATCCTCGCCGCGTACGAGTGGTTCACCTCCGACCAGGGCGGCCGCAAGGGCGCCGTGATGCTCGGCGACGAAATGATCGACGAGGCGTCCCGCAAGATGGCGTTGGTCATCGCCGGCCAGGGGCGCGCGGCCGGCATGGAACGACTCGATGTGTGGAAGCCGGAGATCGAGACCGTAGAGAGCGGTGTGTGAACAGTGACGACCACGGAGAAAGAGCAGAACATGCAGTTCGGTCGGTACTTCGAGGATTTCGAAGTCGGAGCAATCTACAGGCATTGGCCAGGCAAGACCGTCACCGAATACGACGATCACCTGTTCTGCCTGCTGACGATGAACCACCACCCACTGCACATCAACTCCCACTTCGCGGAGGCGACAACAGAATTCGGCCGCAACGTGGTCGTGGGCAACTACGTCTACTCGCTTCTGCTCGGAATGTCCGTACAGGATGTGTCCGGCAAAGCGATCGCCAACCTCGAAATCGAATCGTTGCGGCACGTCAAGCCGACGTTCCACGGTGACACGATCTATGGCGAAACCGAGGTCCTGGAAGTCACGCCCTCGAAGTCCAAGGACGACCGAGGCGTCGTGTACGTCGAAACCCGCGGCTACAAGCAGGACGGGCAGATCGTCTGCATCTTCCGACGCAAAGTTCTCGTACCCAAGCGAAGCTACGGCGACGCGCGCGGCGGCGAACAACCCGCCCGACCGCTGCCACACGCGTAGTCGCCTCCGGTTGGGGAGCGTTCCCGTCTGCAACACCCACAGCCGTTCTCACCGAAGCCGGATGGGATCTGCGGGTCGGCTGCGCGATCCGCGGATCGAGGATTTCGTCCCTCCGATCTTGGATCCGGGCCGGGTGTTCCCCCGATGGTGGGAGGACACCCGGCCCTTGACAGAGATCGCGGGAACGAACCAAGCTGTCAACAGAAACACTGTGCCATATATCGGCACAAACCCGGTGCGGCCGGTCACCCGGGTGCACCACTCGGAATAGGAAGCACAATGCGAGAGCGTTACGAAACGTTCGTCGGCGGACATGACGAGCCCAGTAAGAGTGGGCAGTACTTTTCCACTCGTGATCCCGCCACAGGCGACGTCATCGCCGAAGTCGCGCTCGGCGGAGCGGAGGATATCGAGGCAGCAGTTGCCGTAGCGCAGAGCGCCTTCCGCTCGTGGCGTGACACCCCGGCCGCCACTCGCGGTCGCATTCTCCTCGAGGTCGCCCGCACACTGCGTGAACATTCAGACGAACTGGCCCGAATCGAAACACTCGACACCGGTCAGACGTTGTCGCAGTCGAACGTGGACATCGAGACTGCCGCACGATACTTCGAGTACTACGGCGGGGCGGCAGACAAGGTACACGGCGAGACGATTCCGCTGGGACCCGACTACCTCTCGTACACCCGCAACGAACCGTTCGGCGTGATCGGTGTCGTCACACCCTGGAATGCGCCGATCAACCAGGCCGCGCGGGCCATCGCGCCCGCATTGGCGATGGGCAACGTGGTGGTCCTCAAACCCGCCGAGGACACGCCACTGTCGGCACTGGAGATGAGCCGTCTCGCCGTCGAAGCGGGACTGCCCGCGGGGATTCTCAACGTCGTCCCCGGATTCGGTGCCGATGCGGGAGCTGCGCTGACCGGCCACGACAAGGTCCGCAAGATCGTCTTCACCGGCTCGGTGGAGACCGGCCGGGCGATCATGCGGGCGGCCGCCCAACGGCTGATTCCGCTGACTCTAGAGTTGGGCGGCAAGTCCCCCAACATCGTCTTCGACGACGCCGATCTCGACGCCGCCGCGGCAGGCGCCTGGACCGCGTTTACCACCAAGGCGGGGCAGGTATGTTCTGCCGGCAGCCGGTTGCTGGTGCATTCTTCGGTGCACGACGAGTTGGTCGATCGGCTCGTCCAGCACGCGAAGACCACGGTCATCGCGCCGGGCATCGAGGACCCGGACATCGGATCCCTGGCCACGCGAGGGCAGTTCGACAAGGTCCGCTCGTATCTCGACCTCGGCCCCAGCGAGGGTGCACGTGTCGCGACCGGTGGACACGTCGCCGACACCGGGCGGCTGGGCCGCGGGTTGTTCATCGAGCCGACCATTTTCGTCGACGTCGTCAACACGATGCGCGTGGCGCGCGAGGAGATCTTCGGCCCGGTGCTGACGGTGCTCCGATTCGATTCCGATCAGGAGGCGGTCGAGATCGCCAACGACAGCGACTACGGACTCGTCGCGGGGGTCTGGACCCGAGACCACGGCCGGGCTCATCGCGTGGCCGGCGCCATCGAGGCGGGGCAGGTCTTCATCAACCAGTATTTCGCCGGTGGTGTCGAAACACCGTTCGGTGGCTACAAGTTGAGCGGTTTCGGCCGGGAGAAGGGCTTCGAGGCGCTCAAGCACTACTGCCAGCTCAAGACGATTACCGCACGGTTATGAGGTCCGCGGATCACGTCTCTCCATGACTGAGTACGCCGACGAGACAATCAACGGGACAGATGGCAGCACCCCTGAGCGGTGCAGTAGCTGGGGCGTCGACGGGAGTGCGAAATGCACCAAACCCGAGGAGGCCCGAGTCGTCCACAATGCCGATCGGCATCGCTTCGAACTCCGGGTTCGAGGAGAGCCGGTCGGCATTCTGGGGTATTTCGATCTGCGACACCTCACTGAACCGCTCAGGATCCAAGGCAATATCGGGCCCAGCCCGAGGACGTCGTGATGTCCTACTCCCACACGAAGTCGTGGAAGAGGTCGAAAACCGTTCATTCGCTGCCCTATTCGTGCGACAGGCGCTCGACCTCGCCCGCGACTACCGATGAAAGGTGCGACCGGTCTGCCCGTATGTTCGAAGTTCCTTGACGATCGACCGGAATACGGCGATCTCATTGTTCGCCCGGACGCGTAGGCGGGCGCGTCACACCGCGACAACGCCCCGGTACAGCGCACAGCTCAACACGGGGCGTTCTCCATCGCTAAAGCATTGTGGAAGGCATTTCCCAAAAGTAGTAGCGATCCGCTGGCTCGTAGAAGCAACGGACCGCGACCCAGGAACCCGTAGCCCTGTCCATCCTCCCGATCACGACTGACGTACCTCGAAGCCCGGTGACTACGAACACGCTCGCAGTGAACACCGCCCGATCGTCGACCGGTGCGGTGCCACCTCCCTGCGGCAGTGCGACGAACCGGGAATTGACCAATGAGGACATTCTCACGAGGTCGAAACAGTGACCAACTGTCGTGGAGCCGGCTGTCAGCTCGGCGACTTGTCGGACAATTCGTTGAGTGGTTGTCGATCGTAAACCGGGTGACGCCGAAACGATCCCCGATCATGTCGACCGCATCACGAATCATGAAGAATCTCACCGCTGCAGCAAGTCGGTCGCCGGCTCGTCCGCGCTGTGCGCAATAGAAGCGCACTCGGGAACCTCGCCACGGCCGTCCCGTCCGGAATCGTGGGGCACACCCCGCGAGCCGACCGTGATTTCCGCAGGTATGGCGCGATCGGGTGTTGTCCTGGGTTGCCCACTCCGATCCACTCCGCATTGCCGCCCGCTTGTCGCCACCAAATCGAGCGGACGGATGCCGGCATCCTCCGAATGACGAACCTACCCGCAGGCGAACCACACTTCGCTCGGGTGTTGAAGGGTCGTGCCGAGACGGGCAGTCAGCGGTGTTGCCAGACAGGGGGACGTTTGGCGAGAAAGGCGGTAATCCCCTCTTGCGCATCGTAAGCGGTGGCATTTACTGCCATCGTCTCTTGCATCTGTCGGTACGCTTCGTCCTCGGACAATTCGATTTGTCGGTAGAAGGCTTCTTTCCCGGTAGCCAGGGTCAGTGCGCTCGCCCCCGCGACCGTTTCCGCCAACGATCGCGTTACCTCGGTCAGGGTTTGGGGTTCGGCGACAAGGTTGATCAGCCCCCAGGTCTCTGCCGTGACCGCATCGATCATCTCACCGGTAAGGAGCATCCGTAGGACCCGCTTTCTGCCAATCGCACGGGAAAGGGCGACCATCGGTGTCGAGCAGAACAAGCCGATCTTGACCCCCGGAGTGCCGAATCGAGCCGTCGAGGACGCCACCGCCAGGTCACAGGCAGCGACAAGTTGACAACCCGCGGCGAGTGCCACACCCTGCACCGAGGCGATGACCGGTTGAGGAACGCGATGTATCGCCTGCATCATCTCGATGCAAGCAGCGAAGACCGCGCGTCCGTCATCGAGAGAGCACCCAACGAGTTCATTGAGGTCGTGGCCGGCGGAAAATGCCGCCCCGTTCGCCTGGAGCACGATCACTCGGATCGAGTTATCGCCTCCCAACGCACCGAGAGCGTCCCGAATCCCTCGCATCATGTTCACCGACAGTGGATTACGTCGATCAGGATCCGTCAGAGTGATCCATCCAATGGGTCCGTCGGCGCTGATGCCGATTGACGCCGAGCCAATTCTCGAGTCGGTCATCGTCTCCCTTTCTGAACCAGCAGCAGGACGATGCAGCCGCTGGGCGCTGATGGCACTCGGCCTAGGGGTAGTTAGCTCTTGCGGATACGCTCGGCGGACGCGAGGGACTTGAGCCCGTACACGACAGCACCTCCGGCTCTGAGGCTGGCAGCGATATAGGTCGCCTCCGCCAACTCTTCATCGCTTGCACCGCAGGCGACGGCATCATTGGTGTGCACCTTGATGCATCCTTCGCACTGCGTGGTCAGTGCGACCGCCACGGCCATGAGTTCTCGATATTTGCGGGGGATCTCACCGGGTCCGGTGAAGACCGAGGCGTTGAAGGCGGCCAGCGCCTGACCCATCGAGCTGGCTCGGTCACCGAGGGGCGCCGTGCGATGGTTGTGCGTCATCACAGTCATCAAGTTTCCTTCAGATAATGGCTCGAATAGCGTTTCGAGACAACGGTCGCCAACTACACCTACGTGTCGATGGTCGGGTTCGCCTATTCCGCGTTCTGCGTCGATGTCTTCTCCCGCCGAATTCTAGGTTGGCGGGCGATGACTACGAGGCCACGCCGTTGCTCAGCGGCGTCCTCGAACAAGCGCTGTTCACGCGACGGAGGACTGATTTCCGTTTCACTTTAACAGGTTTGGTGCATCACGCGGACGCGGGCAGTCAGTACACGTCGCTCGCGTCGACCGAGGCGTTGGTCGAATCCGGGATCACGGGCTCGATCGGCAGCGTCGCCGACACCCTCGATAATGCCATGATGAAATCGGCCATAGGGGCTCTACAAGACCGAGCCCATCCGCCGGGAATGGGTATGGACCGGACGGGCCGAGGCGGAGCGGGAGACGGCCGAGTGAGTTCGCTGGTTCAATGCTCGGCATAGACCTGGGGCACCGTGGGAGCAGCAGCCAGATAGGTCAACCGTGGACAACATCAGATCGGCCATTATGGCCCGACCACCGACGCTATCTCTGACTTACTGAAAACGGGAATTGACAACGCAGACTCGGTGTTGGACTATCAACACGCGGCGTGCCGACCAGCGGAACGGCATGCCAACAAATTGAGCTGCGGCGCGGATCTCCTGCGCACACACCGACAAGAAGGCGGAACCATGGGCGTGGGACTTGACGATGACCTGCTACGTGACTTTTTCGGCAACGCCGAACAACGTGCGATCTTCGACGGACCGCAGCGACTGCAGGGGTGGCTGGATGTAGAGCGTGCTCTAGCACAAACTCAGGCTGAACTCGGAATCATCCCGGCCGAAGCTGCGCAGCGTATTTCAGCGCACTGCCAGAGCGATCTTTTCGATATCAATAAGCTGCGCCAACACGTCAGCGCAACACAGCATCCAATCGTTCCGATGGTTAATGCGCTGGAGAAGTTGGTTGGCACAGAGTTTGGACAGTTCGTGCACTATGGTGCAACTTCTCAAGACATCATGGATTCCGGTCAAGCCCTTCAACTGCGTCAATCACTGCAGGGTATTGAGCGCGATGTAGCTGCAGCCACGAAGGCGGCCGCGTCGCTCGCTCTGAAGCATCGCAACACTACTCAAGTTGGTCGAACGCATGGACAACACGCCGTTCCGATCTCATTCGGTCTGAAGGCCGCTACCTGGGTAGATGAGCTGCAGCGGTTGCAAACACGCATAGCAGAATCGCGTGATCGAATTCTCACAGTTCAGATCTTCGGTGCCGCCGGAAGCATGGCGGGGTACGGTGACCGTGCCTTCGAAGTAAAAGCGGGTGTGGCATCGCGGCTCGGCCTTACGGAACCGGTGGCACCCTGGCACGCGACTCGAGACCGCATAGCCGAACTAGGTTCCTTGATGGCCCTCCTCGCTGGTGTATCCGAGAGGATCGCGGCAGAGGTGATTCGCCTGCAATCCACAGAATTTGGGGAACTGGTCGAGCCTCTCCAGCCTGGTCACATCGGATCATCGACGATGCCGCAAAAGCGAAATCCGCACCTTTCCGAAGGCATCGTAGCCAAAGCGCGAATTGCGCAAAGCCTATCCGCTGGGCTACTCCGAAATGGCGCTCACCAGCACGAACGAGACATGGGGGCATGGGCTGTCGAGTGGCTGACTGTCCCTGAGTTGATGGTTGGATCTGGCGCGATGGCAGCGGATCTGAACCATCTGCTGGAAGGTTTGCAAGTAAATGTCGAGCGTATGCGAAGAAATGTCGGAATCACCGGGGGCCAGGTCAATGCCGAATCTCTGATGATGATTCTTGATTCATCCATTGGACGTGATCATGCCCATCACCTTCTTGTTGAGTTGACTCGATCCGCCGACCTTCGAAACCTGAACTTCTCCGAGGTTGCGACGGCGGATGAACGAGTAGCCTCCCACCTGTCGCAAGATCAGATAATGAAAGCTCTTGATCCAACCCAATACCTAGGTTTCGCGCCCGAGGTTGCAGACCGCATCAATCGCGCGCTCACCGCTGATGCGGAGGACCGACCCTCGATCAGCCCATAGCCCGGCATCTGATTCTTCGGCTCAGCTCTGCCGCCTGCGACAACATCAAGTTCTGGCGAAGCGTGCCCTGACTGGCAGCAGGTGGAGGGGACTTGTACGGCGTTCCAGAGAAGTTGATTTCGAGCGCACACTCGTGCCCTATTCGGTTCACGAGGGCACGAGCGCAGAAGGCCCACCGGCGGTCGTGACTACTTGTCGCGCACACCACACAAGATGCAGTCGAAACAAGGCCGAACGCAAGCGCTGGGCTGACGAATCGTAAGGAACAAGAATTGAAACTTGGACTTCGGATACCACAACGCGACAAGGTGAACCTTCGTCTAGACGTCACCGAGGTGGCTCAGACTGCGGAGAATAACGGATTTGACAGCCTCTGGGTCTATGAGCGAAGCCTCTATCCCCTAACGCCCGAGGAACCCTATCCATACTCGGATCCGCCCGGCGGCGATTGGCCATCCTATTATCGGCAAACCGCAGATCCACTCAGCGTACTTGCCGCTGCCGCGATGGTAACCAGTCACGTGCGTCTTGGGACGAGCGTGCTCATCGCCGCGCAACATATTCCTTTCCAACTGGCGAAAACAATAGCAACAATCGATCAGATCAGTGAAGGCCGATTCGTCGCGGGCTTCGGTGCCGGATGGTCGAAGGACGAAATGCGCGCCGCAGGAGCGGATCCCATTCTTCGAGGGCGCTACCTCGACGAGACGCTCGACGTCCTCGCGGCAGCATGGGGACCGGATCCAGTGAGCTACCAAGGACGACGCACGATCGTCAGCAACGCTATCGTCGGCCCGAAGCCGGCGTCACGAGTGCCTGTTCTCATCGGGGGCGGAGGTACCCCCCGGACCATCGAACGAATCGCTTCTCGAGCCGATGGATGGCTGTCCATTCCCTTCGGCTCAAAAGGATTCCAGGAGATCGAATCCACCTGGAACAAGATCCGCGAGCGAGCCGTCGAACTAGGTCGCTCCGCCGAACACCTCGAGCACATCGTCTGTGCAAATATAACTCTCACCTCCGAGCTCGCAGGGGCCGAACGCACACCTTTCGTCGGCACGATCGACCAAATTGTCGAGGACGTCGTCGCCGCGTCGGAAGTGGGTGTCGACGAGCTGATCATCGATCTGAACCTTCAAGATCCGTGGTTCACCGATAGCAGAAGGATGCTAGACACGGCACTCGACATCTTCCACCGTGTCAACAAAACGCTGAAACATACGGTAGCCGATAAGATATCGGGTACTTCGGAACCACGATAGGGAGATATCGGCGTACTTGATCTCGTCGACCGAAGTGGTCTTGTCGTACTCCGGCGTATCGAAGGGGAAGGTCTGCGCCTCACAGTGATTGAGCGCCTCGGTGGCCGCGATATCATGGAGCGCAACCGTGATGGTGGTTGCGCTGTTGGTCACCGTCGACGAGCACGTGACAGTGGCCGAACCGATTGCCGGGTTCGCGATCAGGGCGAGAGCGGAGAATCCGGCGATCACGCCGGCACAGACGACACGGCGCGTGATTGATGCAGCCACGTGACTGTACCTTTTCTAGTCACCGCGTCCCCGCGCACCGGTTGCCCAGGCGTCGCTTCCACCGATTGAGGTAACGACGCGGCTGTCCGATCCGGAAGACGTCCTGGGGACGACGAACCCCCGCTCCGATTTCACTACCGACCGGCTTCGACGGGAAGCTTTCGCGGCTGCCCCTTCGTGAGCCGGCGAACTCGGTCCTCCGTCGGGGCTGCGGGAAGAACACTGCGTGGCTCGACGTTGATCAGGCTCGATGTTCACGGGAGGCCAGCGGTGCACTGGCCGTCGGTGCGCACGATGTTGGCGAGCCGACAGTCGACCCAACAATCCGCGGCTGGCTCGATCGGCTACCAAGCATCAGTTGTCGTTGTGGTCGCCGTGCAGAGCCACAAACGCAAGCAAGGTGCGGAATCCGGTGACAAAGCGCTCGACGGATCAGAGCAGTGAACTCACGTTCGCTGCAGTGTCGGAGACCTGCTTTCCCCACCAGGGCACACGATGCTCGTCGAAACGGGTCTCCGGCATCGAGATCCCGATGCCACCTACCGGGCATCCCCCCTCCCCCAGCACAGCTGCCCCGACGGCACACACTCCCATCCGGTTCTGATTGACGTTCACCGCATACCCGACGCGGCGGATCTCCTCGATCTTCTTTCGGATCGATTCGGGATCGGTGTCGGTCTGCGGAGTGAGTTGCTGGATGGGGCTGGAGAGAATTCTGTCGACCTCGTCGTCCGGCAGGCGCGCCATGATCGCCATTCCCCCCGACGTGTGAGGTAGCTGCCATGTGCTGCCGACCTTGATGAAGGTGCGAACCGCCTGATGGGAATCCATGCGTTCGATCTGAACCACCCGTTCCGCACCGTCACGGACCTGGAGTGTGATGGTCTCGTTCGTCAGATCCCGCAGCTCACGCATCGGTTCGAGCGCGACCGTTCGCAAGTCTCCCTTGTCCCAGCCGCGCCGGCCCACGGCGAGTGCCCGTGAGGTGAGCTTCCATCGCGTGTACTCGCTCTCATCGCTGCGGATCCAGCCGGCGGATGCGAGTGCCTGAAGAGTCCGCTGCACGGTCGATTTCGGCAACTGAAGGGTGCGTGACAGTTCGCCTACTCCGACCGGCTGGCTCTCCGCAACAGCTTCGAGTACGCGCAAACCTCGTTCGATGCCCTGCACCTACTGTTCCTCTCCCTCGACCGCCGCTCCGCGCGGTGCAACATTTCGTACTGTGCCGATTATCGGCACAGTATGTCGAAATGTCCAGTCTTGATGTCCGCTACGGACTCACCGAAGGCGACTCTCTGCGGCCCCGCCGACGCCGACAGGCGTCGAACTGTCCGCGAGGATCTTGAAGACGCCCGTCGCTGTTGCCACCACCGAGTCGTTCACCCGCAGGTCGGAGTCCGCGAAGACGATCGATGCCGTGCGCCGCACGATACGGGGTGAGCTCGTCAAGAGGTCACCGACCCGGACGATACCGAGGAAACTGACATTCAGCTGCACGGTCGCCATATTCTGCGTGCCGGTTTCCGCGAGGGCGGTCGAACCGAGGGCTCGGTCGGCGAAGGCCATGATCAGGCCCCCTTGCACGACTCCTCGAAGGTTTCGATGTTTGGGTTCACACCGCAGTCCGTATTCCCGTGCACCGCCTTCGCCGCGACGCAGCAGCAGTGGACCGATCAGCCCGATGAACCCACCGTCGTGCACCTCGTCCCATTCGACTTCGCTCACGCCCACCTCAACTTCTACTTCCATCCCGGCTTCGATCTTTCATACCCATCGAGTCGGGTCGCGACCTGATGGGTGGCGCGGTGCCGCCGACGGCGAGGTTGGAGGAACTCGCTCGTCGGCGGCCCGCGAGGTTGCGCCGGCCCCGTGCCTCGTGACCACCACGAGCACTGCCGGCCGCGCAACCGGTCAGTGGGTTACTGGGTAGCCGAAAGCACCTTCGACGGCACGGCCGAGTCACGGATTTCCCACAGCACCGGCTTGATGCACCGGAAGAACTGGGCTGCGTCCTCGCTCATCGGGAAGTGTCCGAGTCCCGCCATCGGAACGACCTTCGCACCCTCGATCCGCGCGCCGAGTTCCTCGGCCTCCTCCGGTCCCGTCGCGAAGTCGTATTCGCCGTTGAGGATGTACACGGCGGTCTTCGACGTATCGATGTTCTGTGCCGTTTCCCGAAGATCGTGCTCGACGCTGTAGTAGTGGAGATCACCCTTGAAGACCGGCGGGGACCCCTGGCTGTAGACCCAGGTCGTTTCCCTGCGGCCGACCTCGGGCGCCGTCGGCGAGGTGAGCGCGTACATCGCCGCCGGCTTGGAGTCGTTGCTGATCTCGGGGTGGAACCAGTAGTCGAGGTAGAAGCCGGGCGAATGCAGCGCCGCCTCGAGCGCGATCACGGCACGGAACACGCCGGGGTAGTGCAGGGCCAGATCGGGGGCGAGGTTGCCGCCCATCGAACTACCCATGTACACCGCGTCCTCGCAGTCGAGGGCCTCGGCCAGGGCAACGACGAACTTCATGAAGAAGTCCTGGGTCAGGTTGTACTCCTGCTCCCACCATCGCACGGAGAGCGGCGGCAGCGACCGCCCGTGATACGGCAGATCCCACGTGATCACGCGGAAGTGCGACGTGATCTCCTCGTCCTCGAGCAGATGACGATACTGGCGGCCGTCACAGCCGGCGGTGTGCTGGAGAAGTAGCGGGATTCCGGACCCGCTCTCCTCGTAGTAGACCCGGTACTCGACGTCGTCGATCGTGAGATGGACGTACCGCCCGACCGCCTTGTCGAACTTCGTCGTGGTCATTTCGCCTCCTCGGCAACGTTGGTGTACGAACGCATGAAATCGAACAGTCGCCTGAGCGCGGCGTAGTAGGCGAAGAACATCTTCATGTCTCCCCCATAGCGGAAGTTGTGCCGGGTGACCGCCGAGAAGAGGTCCTGATAGAACGGGCGAGGCACCCGCTGGAAGAACTTGCTCCATTCTTCGATCGGCGCCGAGATCTCGATGTCGTAGTTCCGCGCAACCGTCATGAGGTTGTTGCCCTCGGGCGGTGCCATGGAGTCGAGTCGACCGTCACGGATCACCAGCACGTAGGTTTCATCGCCGATCTCCAACCGGACGATGGCGTTCCAGAAGCGCGCCGCAATCTTGAATTCGGGATCCAAGTTGAGCGCCTCCGTGAACCTGTCCGTGTCCACAAATGGCATGGCCTTTCCCTTTCCAGTAAGTCGCTATTCGACCTGCGATCACACGCGGGCGGCGTGGGGTTCGCGAGACATGGCGACCGCGGGCCGTCCCCAGCGGAACTGTGCCGTTCAGCGGTACGCCGTGTCAGTTTCGAGTATGTGGACTGGCTCACAATTTGTCAATACGCTGACGTGAACCTCCGATGCCCGAGCTCGACACGCCCCGCCCGGCGCGGAACTGTATCGCTCGGAGGCGCGCCTGCTCCATAGAGTTCGTCGGTTGAGGTGAATCTCACTATGTGGCACGGCTATTCCAGCATTTGGCTGAGCGCGATAGCTTCTGTGGACCGACGCCCCTTCAGCCCGCTGCACCCCTGCACTCGGCTGGGCGACTCGTCACGCGCGGAAACAGTCCCACGTTCACAGTTCGGAGATCTGATGAAAATTGCAGTCATTCCCGGGGACGGAATCGGCCCCGAAGTCATCGACCAGGCGGTCAGCACCTTGCACGAGGTTGCCCCCACCATCGACACCAGCTACTTCGACCTGGGCGCCCGAAACTTCCGGGCAACAGGTCGCCTGCTCGCCCCGGAAACACTCGACGAGATCCGGCATCACGATGCGATCCTGCTCGGCGCAATCGGCGACCCCACCGTCCCCGCCGGCACGCTGGAACGTGGCATCCTGCTCGAAATGCGCTTCGCGCTAGATCATCACATCAACCTACGTCCTACGAAGACGATGCCCGGCGCGCCTCGAGTGCTTGCCGGAGATGTGAATGTCGACCTGTTGGTAGTCCGGGAGGGAACCGAAGGCCCGTACACCGGCAACGGGGGCGCACTCCGCGTCGGAACGCCCCATGAAGTCGCTACGGAAGTCAGTGTCAACACACGCTTCGGCGTCGATCGACTTCTCCGGGAGGCGTTCGAGCGCGCCGCGGTCAGGCGGCAGAGGTTGACGATCGTGCACAAACCGAACGTTCTCGCCTTCGCAGGCTCCTTGTGGACCCGCGCTGCCAACGACCTGGCAGCGCTGTATCCGGACGTCGAGGTCGATCACATGCTCGTCGATGCGGCCATGCTGCATCTCGTCACAAACCCCGCCCGATTCGACGTCATCGCCACCGACAACCTCTTCGGCGACCTCATCACCGATCTCACGTCCGCCCTCGGCGGGGGTGTCGGACTGGCGGCAAGCGCGAACATCGACGGCTCACGGAGGAACCCCGGCATGTTCGAACCGGTACACGGGAGCGCCCCGGATATCGCAGGTCGAGGAGTCGCCGATCCCACAGCCGCAATCCTCTCGGTCGCGTTGATGTTGCATCACCTCGGACTGTCACGTGAAGCGAACGCCATCGACCAGGCAGTTCAGGACCACATCGCATCCCGCGGACAGGAATCCTGCTCCACCGAGGAAATCGGTGAGCAGATCAGGAGCCGAGTGCGCTCCGAATGACTCACACTGCTTCGCCATCGGCCGGCCGCCAGTCCACAATGAGTTCCACGAGGCCGGGAAAACGCTCATCGAGGTCTTCGATGCGGACTCGGCTGCGTCGCTCGAGCCCGTGCTGCCGCTGTCGGATGACACCCGCCTCCCTGAGCGCTTTGAAGTGATGGGTGAGGCTCGACTTCGGCCGGTCGAAGCCGAACCACCCGCAGGTGTGGTCGTATTCCTCAGAGCTGGTCAACAGCCGATTGACGATTGTGAGTCTCAGCGGGTCGGCGAGGACGCCCATGACCCGCTCCAGACGGATCTCCGATGCCGCCGGTTCGGGTAGCGGCGTCGGCAGGGAAGGCTCTTCGCTGTCGTTCATGCGATAGGTCGGCGCAAGGTCGGTCATAGATCCAGCATAGCGGCAGTACGAATTTTGTCGTACCATCTCTGTACGAATAATCTCGTACTAGTACGACCGGTATCGAACCGGGTGCGGAAGAGGAGACGGCGATGGCAAAGAGTTCGGCCGGTCCGAAGGAACTGAGGTGGTCCCTGGCCGCCGCAAGCACGGTGACAGCCGTCTTCGTGCTGTCCAACGCGCCCACCCCGCTGTACACGCGCTGGCAAGCGGAATGGGAATTCAGTTCCGGAATCTTGACGATCGTGTTCGGGGCCTACATGGTCGGGCTGATCGGGACCCTTCTCGTCGCAGGGAAACTCGCCGATCGATACGGGCGGAAGGTTGTGCTCGTCCCAGGCCTGATCGCCGCGGTCACCGCGGCGGGGCTCTTCCTGTCGGCCACGAACGTAGTGTGGTTGCTGGCGGCCAGGCTGCTGGCCGGCGCCGCGGTCGGGGCGGCCGTCACCGCGGGCATGTCGGCGACGATCGATCTCGCCCCCGACCACCGGCGCCGGACCGGATCCATGATCGCCTCCGCTGCAATGGTATTCGGTGCCGGACTCGGCCCCCTCCTGTCCGGGGCGCTCTCCCAGCTCATCGACACACCACAGTCCTGGATATTCGGGATCGTGCTCACGATAACGACACTGACGCTGGTCGTCGCGATACGGTTGCCACTCCACCGCGCATTCGCAGAGGACGGTCCGGTCGGACCTCTCTGGTCACGGCCTTCCGTTCCTCGCCTCAATCGCCGTGAACTCGTCTGGGGAGCAGCAGCATTCGCCCCGGGCATTACCTCGACCTCCTTCTTCCTCTCCCTCGGGCCCACAGTCCTCGCCACCGGCATCAACGCCCCCAGCCCGCTACTCGCGGGCGCAGCGGCATGCGGCATGTTTCTGGTAGCAACCGGAATCCAGTTCGCCCTGGCGCATCTACGAACCAGAACCCATCTCGCCCTGAGTTCCACTGCCGCGTTCGTCTCGATGGCGACGCTGACGGCGAGCGTCACCCTCTCCCCGACACCGGCGTTGTTCGTCCTCGCGGCACTTCTTGCCGGCGCCGCGCAGGGCCTCGGCCAACTTGCGGCACTGACACTGATCGGCACCCGGGTCCCGTCGAACCATCGCGCCGAAGCAAACGCGACATTGAACATTGCCGGCTACATTCCTGCGGCTCTGCTCCCCGTGGGAACGGGCTACCTGATCCAATTCCTCCCCTTCGGCGCGGCCATCGTCACGTTCGCGGCAGCCGTCATGGCATTCTCCCTCACCGCGCTGATCACCGTACGAATCAGCACAGCCCGACACCTGCGTCCAGGTACCGCGGAAGAGCAAGTCATCCGAGGCGAGACGGACGCCGCCACCGAGGAAGCACTGTGGGAAAAAGCGCAGACATGACCTACGGACAGTCGTGTCGCCGGGCACCATTTGTCTCCACGTCGATGGGTTGGACCCCGTCAGCCCTTGTCAGGAGCTCCGCCGAGGGGCTTCACTGAAACCTGGTTCTCGATCGCTCAGGACGACAGACAGGGAGAATACAGATGCCCACCCATCAGGCAGTTCACGTCCAGGCCCCCGGCGAACCGCTGACACTCGTCGACGTCGAAACCGCATCGCCCCCTCGCGACCACGTACGCATAGCGGTATCCGCGTGCGGGGTATGCGGCACCGACCACGCGTTCATCAACGGCCAATTCCCGGAGATGTCCTGGCCACTGACACCTGGACACGAGATCGCCGGAACCGTCGCCGAACTCGGCGCCGGCGTCGACAACTACACCGTCGGCGACCGCGTCGCCGTGGGTTGGTTCGGTGGGCACTGCAACCAGTGCATCCCCTGCCGCAAGGGCTACTTCATTCATTGCGAGAAGTTGCAGGTGCCGAGCTGGCAGTACCCCGGCGGGTACGCCGAGTCCGTGACCGTTCCAGCCAACGCACTCGCCCGGATTCCGAGCGAGCTGTCCTTCGCCGAAGCCGCGCCGATGAGCTGCGCCGGCGTCACCACGTACGACGCGCTGCGGAAGACCAGCGCCGTCCCAGGCGACCGCGTCGCCATCCTGGGCATCGGCGGACTCGGCCACCTCGGTGTGCAGTTCGCCCGGGCGATGGGCTTCGAGACGATTGCTATCGCTCGCGGCGCCGACAAAGGCGACGACGCTCGTCAGCTCGGCGCCCACCACTACATCGATTCCACCGCCGGCGACGTCAGCGAAGCGTTGCGGGCACTGGGCGGCGTGGCGGTGGTCCTGGGGACCGCGGCGAACTCGAAAGCGATGGGCGACACGGTCGGTGGGCTGCTTCCGCACGGAGAACTCACCGTCGTCGGCGTCACGCCCGAGCCACTGCCGATCAGCCCTCTGCAGTTGATCACTCCCGGCCTCAACGTGACCGGCCACCCCTCCGGCACCGCCCGCGACGTCGAAGAGACGATGCAGTTCGCGGTCCTGTCGGGGGTGCGCGCCCGAATCGAGGAACGGCCTCTGACTCGAGCGGCGGAGGCCTATGCAGCGATGGAGGAAGGTCGGGCACGCTATCGCATGGTCCTCGCCATGTGACCATTCTCGGCATCGGTTGATCGACTGTCTTCAGCGGAGTTCGTTGTCACTCCGCCGTTCGATGCCCCAGGTGCCGGAAGGTCCGTGGAGCTTCTCGTACGCGGCCTTTTCGGCGTCGTGACGGGACGCCTTCCTCGGGTTCTCCAAGTCGGGCGGTAGTCCGTGCCTCTCGAGGCGTCGAGATCGGTTCTGCGCCATGTACGACACCGCGTAGAACACGGCGAGTAGCACTCCGAGCAGGACCATGGAGGCGCGCAGTCCGAGCGGTCCCGGGAACAGGAAGAACGCGGCGAAGACCGGAACGAACGGGACCATGCTGCGAATGAGGTGCCGGGGAACCGCCCAGTCACCGACCAGGTCGTTGCGGACCCAGTCCTGCATGGAGTCGGGAAGTTTGCGGCCTACCGCGTAGCCCAGCCACTGTATGGGTCCAGGCCGGCTTCGTTGCGTGTTACGCACCATGACAACTACCTGTTCACGTTGCGCTGGAGTCGAATTCGACATGATTGTCCTCATTGATCGAGCGCGCCCGCTCTGAGCGCAGCCTGATTGACGCGGGTGAGAACGTCGTGGAGTTCTTCGAGTTCGGCCAGGCTGACACCCAGCTTCTCGATCACGGCGGGCGGAATCTTCTCGGCTTCCGCACGAAGCGCAGCACCGGCTTCCGTCAGCTCCACATCCAATTGCCTCTCGTCGGCCCGACTGCGGGTGCGCGTGATCAGTCCGGACGCCTCGAGGCGCTTGAGGAGCGGCGAGAGGGTGGGTGAATCGAGTTGCAGCGCGGTCCCGATCTCCTTGACCGCCATCGGGGCCTTTCCCCAGAGAGCGAGCATGACCAGATACTGCGGATGCGTCAGCCCCATCGGTTCGAGCAGGGGGCGGTAGACGGCGAGCACCGCCCGGTTCGCGATCGCGAGCGCGAAACACACCTGCCGGTCGAGAGCGAGTAGATCGTCGCCGGCCTTCCCCTGCTGGATGTCTGCGGTCATGCCACCAGGCTACCAGAATGATTCGTGCAATAACTAATATTGCACGAATCATTCCGGAGGTTGCCGGCGATCCTCAAGGCAGACGCGCAACGAGGGCATCGAGTCCGGTTCGCGGGCCGGAGAAGAACGGCGTCTCCAGCCGAACGTGCCGGCGCGCGTCGGTCGCACGAAGGTCTCGCATCATGTCGACGATCCGGCTCGGGTCCGGAGCCTCGAAGGCGAGGATCCACTCGTAGTCGCTCAACCCGAAGGAACTCACCGTGTTGGCCCGCACGTCCGGGTAGGCGCGAGCCGCTCGGCCGTGTTCGGCGAGCTGCCGTCGCCGTTCGGCGTCCGGCAGCAGATACCACTCGAGCGATCGGTTGAACGGGTACACGCACACGAACTGCCCCGGCTCCTCATCGGCCACGTATGCCGCGATGTGACTGCGGTTGAATTCGGCCGGCCGGTGGAGCGCGACCGCACTCCACACCGTCGTACACGCCCGCCCGAGTCGGCAGCGACGAAAACCGGAGTAGGCGGCCTGCAATCCCTCGACGGTGTCGGCGTGCGTCCAGATCATGAAGTCGGCGTCTCCGCGTAGTCCTGCGACGTCGTAGATTCCGCGGATCGCGACACCGGACTCGGCAACTCGCTCGAGGTAGGTGTGCGCGTCCTCCACGACCTCGTCGCGCACGTCCGGAAGTGCGCCGGGGACCACCTGGAACACGGTGAACATCATGAACCGCACGCGTTGATTGAGTTCGGTGAAGCGAGAGCTGGTCAAGGCGCGCGCTACCTCTCGACCGGAACGCCGACCAACGAGCCGTACTCCACCCAGGAGCCGTCGTAGTTCCGGACCTCGGGGTAGCCGAGCAGTTCGTGAAGAACGAACCAACTGTGCGCCGACCTTTCGCCGATCCGGCAATAGACGATGATGTCCTTCGTGTCGTCGAGGCCGGCGCCGCCGTACAGGTCGCGGAGTTCGTCCTCGCCGAGGAAGGTGCCGTCGTCAGCGGCAGCCCTGGACCACGGCACGTTGACCGCAGTCGGGACGTGCCCCGGGACCTGGGGTTGCTCCTGCGGGAACTGCGCGGGAGCGAGGATCTTCCCGGAGAATTCGTCGGGAGACCGGACGTCGACGATGTTCTTGTTCCCGATCTGCTCGATCACCTCGTCGCGGTGCGCGCGGATTCCCGACACGGGCTCGGACGCCACGTAGTCAGTGGCCGGTCGGGTGACCTTCTCGCTCGACAAGGGCCGGCCGTCGAGCTCCCACTTCTTGCGTCCGCCGTCGAGCAGCCGGACGTCGCGGTGGCCGTAGAGCTTGAAGTACCAGTACGCGTAGGCCGCGAACCAGTTGTTGTTCCCGCCGTACAGGATCACCTTGTCGCCGTTGGCGATTCCCCTCTCGGACAGGAGTTTCTCGAACGATCGCCGGTCGATGACGTCGCGGCGTACCGGATCTTGAAGATCGCGCTTCCAGTCGATGCGGACGGCACCGTCGATGTGGTTCGTCTCGTACTGCGTGGTGTCCTCGTCCACCTCGACGAGGACGACGTCGGGGTCGTGTGCGTGTTCGACGACCCATTCCGCGTCGACCAGAAAACTGCTTCTACTCATGGTTCATCCTTCACTTCGTCGGAAACGGGGCGTGCACATATAATTAATGCACGATCTATTCGTCTACGCTACAGTTTCGTGCACACAGTTTCGGAGGAGCACCGATGACAACACCGAAGACCCGCCCTGCCCGGGCGAAGGCCCCGCGCGCGGAGGGGCAGTGGGCCCAGGGCGACCGTGAGCCGCTCAATGTGAACGAGCAGGTCAAACAGGACGATGACGGCCTCAACGTGCGCAAGAGAATCGAGGAGATGTACTGCCGTACCGGTGTCGCCGGCATCGACCCGACCGATCGGCGAAGCCGCTTCCGCTGGTGGGGGCTCTACACCCAGCGCGCACCTGGCATCGAAGGCGGCCGAACCGCCACGTTGCCGCCGGAAGAGCTCGAGGACGAGCACTTCATGCTTCGCATCCGCATCGACGGAGGGGCATTGACCACCGAACAATTGCGCGTCGTCGGTGAAGTCTCCCGACTGTTCGCCCGCGACACCGCGGATCTCACCGACCGCCAGAACATTCAACTGCACTGGATCAGGGTCGAGGACCTACCCGAAATCTGGCGAAGGCTCGAAGGGGTAGGCCTCACGACCGCCGAATCCGCAGGCGACACCCCGCGCGTGGTCCTCGGCTCGCCGATGGCCGGCATTGCCGTCGACGAGGTCCTCGACGCCACACCCGCTCTGCACGAGATCACCCGCCGATTGATCGCAAACCCCGACTACTCCAACCTGCCGCGCAAATTCAAGACCGCCATCTCCGGCCTTCAGGACGTGGTCCACGAGATCAACGATGTGGCTTTCATCGGTGTCGAACACCCGGAACACGGTCCGGGGCTGGACGTCTGGGTCGGCGGCGGTCTCTCCACAAATCCTCGGATCGGCGAGCGCCTGGGCGCGTGGGTTCCACTGGAAGACGTGCCCGACGTGTGGATCGGTATCGTCTCCCTCTTCCGCGACTACGGGTATCGGCGACTGCGGGCGAAGGCGCGCCTGAAGTTCCTCGTCTCGGACTGGGGTGTCGAGAAGTTCCGCGACGTGCTCGAAAAGGAATATCTCGGACGCGCGATGCTCGATGGACCAGCACCCGAACCGCTCGACGAACCCCGCGATCACGTCGGTATCCAGCGCCAGAAGAACGGGCTGAACGCCGTCGGAATCGCACCCGTCGTCGGCAGGGTCGGCGGCACCGTGCTGACCGACTTGGCACGAGCAGCGGAAGCATCCGGATCCCGGCGGGTCCGCATCACCCCGATGCAGAAACTGGTGATCCTCGACGTCGAGGACGACAGTATCGACTCCCTCCAAGCCGATCTCGAAAAGCTGGGTTTCCCCGCTCGTCCGTCGCCCTGGCGACGGAGCACCATGGCATGCACCGGCATCGAATTCTGCAAGTTCGGGATCGTCGAGACCAAGGCGCGAGCTGCCGCACTCATCACAGAGGTCGAGAAGCGATTGGCCGACGTCCAGGATCATCTCGAGCACCCGATCACTGTGCACCTCAATGGGTGCCCCAACTCGTGTGCCCGCATTCAGGTCGCCGACATCGGCCTCAAGGGGATGATCGTGACCGACGTCGATTCCAACCAGGTCGAGGGATTCCAGGTTCACCTCGGCGGCGGCCTCGGGTTGGACACGAGCTTCGGGCGCAAACTGCGCGGCCACAAGCTTCCAGCCACCGAGGTGCCCGACTACGTCGAGCGGATCGTGCGACGGTACGTGGCCGACCGCGAGGGCTCCGAGAAGTTCGCGGCCTGGGTCCAACGCGCCACCGAAGCCGATCTCGCATGATCGGGTGGCACTGCCGGGCACCACGCACTCGAGGCGGACGAGAGACGCCGCGGAGCACCCGCCCGTCGCGGTCTGCTACGTGCCGGCGTCGGTGAGGGCTCGCGTCAACTCGCCTGCGCGTGCCGGCGGGGAGGAAGCTGGTTGACCAACTGCTCCCACTCTTCGAATCGGGCGGCTTCGGGCGAGCGCCGACGGGGCGAGGGTCCGGCGGCGAGGTCGACCAGGCTCCGGGCAGCGCCGAGGACGGTCAGGTGATGACGCCGGGCGACGTCGAGGAGTTCGTCGAACGCCTGGGCGTCACTGCAGCCGCGGCCGGCGATCAAGATCCCCTTCGCCGTGCCGAGCAGTTCACGTCCGTCGGGACGTCTACGGGGGATCAGGCGTGTCGGGCCGGGAGTCGGAGTGAGTGGTTCGGTGCTGTCCTCGATCATTCCGCGATGCTCCTTCGCTCTCGTGCATCGACTGCCGGCCCGCCGGTGTGCCGACGATCCCGTCCGGACGCAAAATGTGAGTCACGTCACTGTCGATGCCTCAACAGTTCTAGCCGACGGCGCCGCACCTGTCATCTAGACAAATGTCCAACTGTGCCGTCACATGACAAAGAGCTCAGGTAGTGGCCACCAGCAAGTCCTCTCCACTCGACGGGCGCAGGCCGTCGGACCGATCGGCGAAGTAGCGCTCGGCGAGTGCCGTTCCCGCCACGTGCTGTGCACCCTCGAAGCCGGCGTCGCGGGCCAGGGCCAGCATTTCCTGCGGTGTGTAGAAGCTGATGAACGGTGTTCCGGCCGCCCGCGCACCGCTCTCGGACGCCTGGAGTCCGGGGCGATCGGCGTCGTCGAGAAGGTGGGTCGGCAGCAGGAACGTCATCGCCAGTGTCGAGCCGGCAGCGAGACCGGCGAGCTGGCGCAGGGTGGCCGCGGTGGCGTCCTTCGTGAGGTACATCGTGACGCCGGTCGAGACGACGACCGCAGGCAGGCGAGCATCGAAGCCCGCCGCAGCCAGTTGCTCCGACCAGGACTCGCTCGCCTCGAAGTCGACCGGCACCAACCGCAGCCAGTCGGGAATGCCGAAGCCCAGCTCGATCAGCCGTTTCCGCTTCCAGGCTTGGGGGCCGGGTTGGTCGACCTCGAACACCCGGATGTGGGAGGCGATCTCCGGCCTACGCTGGGCAAAGGTGTCCAAGCCCGCCCCCAGGATGACGTATTGGACGACACCGCGGCGTGCCTGCTCGCATACCAGCTCCTCGATGAATCGAGCACGCGCGACAACGGCCGCCCGAAACCCGCTGGTGCCGGCCGGGTCCATGTCCGGGCGAGTCCGCCAGCCCTCGTCCGGAGCCGCGAGGTGCAGGCCGATCTCGTCGACGAGCACGTGTGGCGGCGCGTCGACCTGTACGTGCATCGCCCGCCACAGGGCAACTCGCTCGGCCGTACTGTCCGGTCCGTCCGTCTGCTCACCTGTCGTCGCCATGACGTTCGCGCTCCTCACGGTCAGTTCTCGAGCGTCCCATGCCACGCCCGGCTAACGCCCGCCGTTCCCAGCGTATATACCTCGTATGACACGTTCAGTGAAGCGAGCCACCGGCCTGTTCACGGCTACAGCAGCCGCTCTCCTCGCGTTCGCAACACCTGCGCAGGCAGACTCCCCCACCCCCGTCTACTTCCGTGTGGGGAACTTCAACTGCTCGATCGCACCCGACGACATCGTGGGATGCGATCTGCCACAACCATTGCCGATGGACTTTCCGATCCTCGGCGAGTTCGGACTGCCGTGGCTGGGACCAGTCCAGCACGTCGTGATCGACCTTCCCTGGCTTCCCGCTCACCCCGCCTACCCGCCCGGCACCCCGTTCACCCTTCCCGGTGGCAACCCAGACATCTCCGAGGTCGCCACCAGCGAGAGCATGTACCAGAAGACGATCACCCACGGGGGAACCACCTGTCTCGCAGGGTTCATGGGCGACCTCACCTGCACCGCCAAGGGACACAGCTTCGTCGTCACCGTCTACGGAATCCACGCCCGCTGAGCCGGTAGCACCCGAACCGGATACCGACTTCGTCGCTCACGTGCGCACCCTCACCGGGCGAGATGCCGGGCGAGATAGGCGGCGGTGGCGGAGCCGGCCGTCTCCGCAACGACCGTCGGTGGCCCCGAGGCGATGATCCGGCCGCCGCTGTCTCCCCCGCCGGGCCCGAGATCGATCATCCAGTCCGCCGAGGCAATGACCGGCATGTCGTGTTCGACGAGGACGACGGTATTTCCCGCCGCGACGAGCCGTCGCAACACCACCATGAGGCGATCGACGTCGGCGGGGTGCAATCCGGTGGTCGGTTCGTCGAGTACGTAGAGCGTGTGCCCGGATCGGATGCGCTGCAGTTCGCTGGCGAGCTTGACGCGCTGCGCCTCCCCGCCGGACAGGGTGGTGGCCGATTGGCCGAGTCGCAGATATCCGAGACCGACTTCGACCAGCATGTCAAGGCTTTTCGCCGCTGCCGGGACGTGACTCAGGAAAGCGCGGGCGTCGTCGACCGTCATCGCGAGGACGTCGGCGATCGTCCGGCCGTCGACGAGGACCTCGAGGGTCTCCGCGTTGTATCGTGCGCCTGCGCACGCCGGGCACGGCGCGGACGCCTCGGGCAGAAACAGCATACCGATGGTGATCGAACCGGCGCCCTCGCATTCCTCGCAACGGCCACCACTGACATTGAATGAGAATCGGCCCGGACTGTATCCCCGTTCACGGGCAACGGGGTGTGCGGCGAAGAGTTTCCGGATCACATCGAAGAGACCGGTGTAGGTCGCGAGATTCGAGCGCGGCGTCCGCCCGATCGGGGTCTGGTCCACGCGCACCAGCCGGTTGATGTGTCCCAGCCCGTGGGCGGCCACTACCGTCGGCTCGGTGTCCTTCTCGCGCTCCTCGGCCAGGACGACCGTGGAGTCGTCGGCTTCGTCTCCCCCGGTTTCGGTGCGGGGTTCGCTGTCGAGGCCGACGTGTTGGGCGACGACGTCGGTGAGCACACGGCTCACGAGTGTGGATTTACCTGATCCCGACACACCCGTGACCGCGGTGAGCACCCCGAGCGGGATTCGCACGGTCAGATCCCGCAGGTTGTGCATCGTGATCCCGGCGAGTTCGATCCACCTGTTCGGCGGTCCGGGGTCGGGGTAACTCTCGGGGGTTCCGAAAAGGTATCGGCGAGTCACGGATTCGGGGACGTGAGCGAGACCGTCCACCTCACCGCTGTAGAGCACCCGCCCACCATGCTCACCGGGACCGGGACCGACGTCGACGATCCAATCTGCCGCCCGGACGACGTCGAGGTTGTGTTCGATGACGAAGACGGAGTTACCTGCCGCGCGCAGCCGCCGCACGGCGGTGACCAGTGCCTCGGTGTCGGCGGGATGAAGGCCTGCGGACGGTTCGTCGAGGACGTACAGCACTCCGAACAGACCCGATTGCAGCTGGGTGGCCAGCCGCAGTCGCTGAAGTTCTCCCGGCGAGAGGGTGGTGGTCGATCGGCCGAGACTCAGGTATCCCAGCCCGAGTTCGGTCAGACCCGCGAGGCGTCCGCGAAGGTTGTCTACCAGGGACGCCGATGCTCGTTCTGTCGCGTCGCTTGCGGCGGAATCACGGGATGCGACGACGGCGTCGAGGACCGAGGCCAGATCGGCCAGTGACAGTTCCGTGGCGTCGGCTATGTCGAGGCCGGCGAACCGGACAGCCAGCGCCTCGGGGCGCAGCCGTTTGCCCTTGCACGCACTACAGGGTCGGGACACCAGATATCGGGCGACCTTCGCCCGCTGGGTTGCGCTCTTCGTCGTCGCGTAGGTGTGCAGAACGTAGGTGCGGGCACTCGAGAACGTTCCCTGGTAGTCGCGCACCATTTTGCCCGGGTCGCGCACGGGTGACACCGTGACCGTGGGTTGCTCGTCGGTGGTGAGGATCCACTCACGCTGGTCTTCCGGGAGCTCGGACCAGGGGCGGTCCACGTCGATTCCGAGGGTTGCGAGGATGTCGCGGTAGTTCTTTCCCAGCCAGGCACCTGGCCATGCGGCGACGGCGCCGCCCCGGATACTTCGGCTCGGGTCCGACACCAGGGCATCGATGTCGACGTCGTGGGTACGGCCGAGCCCGTGGCAGGCTGGGCATCCGCCTTCGGGTGTGTTGGGCGAGAACGCGTTCGAGTCGAGAACGGGGGCACCCGGCGGGTAGGTACCGACTCGGGAGAACAGCATCCGCAGCACGTTCGAGATGTGGGTGAGGGTGCCGACCGACGATCGGGCGGACGTGTGACCGCGGGCCTGCTGCAAGGCGACCGCCGGTGGAAGCCCGGTGATGTCCCCAACCCTGGGCGCTCCGATCTGATCCATCAGCCGGCGTGCGTACGGGGTCACGGACTCGAGGAATCGTCGTTGCGCTTCGGCATAGATGGTGCCGAAGGCCAACGAAGACTTCCCCGATCCCGAGACCCCGGTAAAGGCGACGATGCAGTCCCGGGGAATGAACACATCGACGTGGGCGAGGTTGTGTTCACTGGCGTCGAACACTGCGATGCCGTTGAAGTCCTGGGCACGTAGCGGTTCGGCCTGCGGTGCAGGATCGAAGGTGGGCACAACTGCTCCCGGTGTCGGTTCGTGCTCGGACAGGTTACGTCCCAGTCTTACTCGAGGGGTGGAACCATGTGTACTGGCGACGCTCTCTCGGGGAGAGTTCGCCCCGGATTCCGGCCCGACCAATGCCATCAGCTCACCTGTGCCAACTTGATCGCCGCGGCCTCGATGGTCTCCTCCGACAGCAGGACCTCGAGTGCGGCATCGCCGAGCGGAATGAAACTGTCGTCGCTCGTGACGCGTGCGAGCGGCCCGGTGAAGCCGTC
>NZ_LTCZ01000108.1:0-7243 GCF_001583455.1 Rhodococcus sp. LB1
ATGCCGGAACGTTCCGGCATCTGCCCTGAGGGCCCTACCACGGAGTTTGCACATGTCACATTTAGCTCGACCGTCGGCGAGAAGGTCGCAATCCCCCCTGATACTGGGCCTCCTGGCGCTCGACTTCGTCATTGGGCTGGCACCGCCGCTGCATTGGCTGGCCGGCAACGGCACCGCCGTGGCTTCGATCGGATACTTCCTCGCAGCCGGTGTGTTCATCACGCTGAGCCTGTTCGTGATGACCGCACTCGACTCGGCGGGCGGGGGTGATCATTGATGAACATGCTCATCGGATACGGAGGCATCGCCGTCTTCTTCGTTGTCGTCGTGACGGCCTTGGAGCTCACCAAACGCAAGGATGCGACGTTCAGCGAGTACGCGACGGCCGGGCGATCCTTTGGATCGTTCTTCGGAACGATGGCGTTCCTCAATACGTGGCTGCCAGGGACGATGTTCATCTCGTTCGCCGGGCTGGCCGCGAGCGCCGGAGTCATCGGCTTCTACTCGATGATCTATTCCCTGCTGGCCGTCGTGCTCATGTTCTTCCTCGCCAAACCCGTCCACGATTGGGGAAAGCGCTACGACCTGAGAACCCAGGCGGACCTGCTCGGCGCCCGTTACAACTCACGCGCGGTCCGGATAGTTGCCGCCCTGATCGGAATCGCCGCATCGTTTCCGTGGATCGTTCTCGGGATGCAGTCGCTGGCTCTGGTCTTCAAGTATCTGTCGTTCGGGCACGTCGGAGCGAGCGCGGCGGTCGTGATCGGCATCGTGGTGATCGGGCTGCGCCAGATCTGGACGATCAGATTCGGCATGCGAGGGGTGATCATCAGTGACATGGTGCAGGGCATCGTCGCCTACCTCATCGGGACCCTGATCATTGTCGGCCTACTCACCTGGCTGCTTGGCAACGGCCACGGTTTCGACGCCGTCGCCCCGGACCACTTCGAACTCCCCGGGCCGGGAAGCTCGCTCGGACCTCTCTACCTCTTGTCTCTGATTCTTACTGGCGCCCTGGGAGGTTGGTGCTGGCCCGACATCTTTGTTCGACTCTTCACGGCAAACAGCACAGCGACGATCAAACGCTCGGCGGTACAAGCGGCGCCGGTGCTCCTGATCTTCGGGGCCGCATTGACCTTGATGGCGATCGCCGCCTCCAGCGTTCCCGGTGTCGCCGAAGCACCAGATGACGTGTGGTTCATCACGGCCGGCATCGGGGGCGTAGGCCTGATCACCCTGGCGGGCATCTGCGTGGTCGCCGCCACCATGGGCAACGTGGGCGCCAACCTCCAGGCCCTGGGCACCCAAACCGCCAACGACATCATCGGGGTAGCCAAGGGAGTCCGAGTCACCGACGCCCGGATCGGACGCATCACTGTAGGAGTGCTGACACTTCTTGCCGCCATCGGCGCCTTCGCCACCGTCGGCACCTCCTCCGGACTGATCACCCTCGCCCTCATCTCCTACCAGGGGATCTGCCAGCTCGCCCCGACATTGTTCCTCGGGATCTTCTGGAGAAGAGGCACCGCCACGGCAGCGGTCGCCGCGATGACCAGCGGTTTCGTGACCGCAGGTGTCCTCCAGGTGTTCTACCCGATCTCGATCCCCTGGCTCGGAGGCCTCACCTCCGGTGTCGCAGCACTACTCGTCAACGCCACCGTCTACGTCGCCCTGACCTACGTGGCGCCGATGAGCACCGCCGAACGCCGGAGAGTGGATCTGCTGTTCGACCGGCTGCACGCTTCGGACGCCGATCCGGACCCCCACACCCACCCCGCCCCCAAGGTGAACGTCGATTCCCACACACCCGCCCATTAACACCCGCACCGAGAAGGCAATCCACATGAGACCCACCCCGCAAACGAAGCCACGGCAAGTGACCGTGGCCGCCACCCAGTTCGCCTGCACCTGGGACCTACACGAAAATCTTGCCACCGCCGAGCGCCTGGTACGCAAAGCCGCCGGCGCCGGTGCCCAGATCATCGCCCTCCCCGAGTTATTCGAGACGCCCTATTTCTGCCAGAGCCTTGACGACGAGTACTTTTCACTCGCCGCACCCATCGACGAGAACCCCGCGGTGCAACTGGGCCGCGACCTTGCCCACGAACTGCAGATCGTTCTACCGGTGAGCACATTCGAACGCGACGGTCAGAAGTACTTCAACAGCGTCACCATCATCGATGCAGACGGCACGATCCTCGGAACATATCGGAAAACGCACATACCGGAAGGCCCCGGATATCACGAGAAGTTCTACTTCAATCCCGGCGACACAGGCCTGAGAACGTGGCGCACCCGCTACGCCACCATCGGCGTCGGTATCTGCTGGGATCAGTGGTTCGTCGAATCGGCGAGAATCATGGCGTTACAAGGAGCGGAACTACTGCTCTACCCCACCGCAATCGGATCAAGCCCCACCGCGAACGACGACCACGGTGACCACTCCACCGAACCGGGAGACTTGCAGAACACCGAACTGCGACACACCCACTGGCAGACCGTGCAACGCGGACACGCAGCCGCCAACATGATGCCGATCGTCGCGGCCAACCGAATCGGCGTCGAGACCCAGGGCACCACGCACATCGAATTCTTCGGGCAATCCTTCATCACCAACCAACGCGGAGAAGTCGTCGAGGAACTGAGCAACGACAGCGAAGGAGTCATTCTCCACGAGTTCGATCTGGAGAAGGTGCGCACCCAGCGAGCAAGCTGGGGCCTCTTCCGCGACCGCCGCCCCAGTGCCTACACCGACCTGACTGCCGGTTCATACCCACCATCGAATCGAACGACTACTCCTCCACCCCAACGCAATCACGCCTCGGTATCGTCAAGCGCCTCCTGACAGTGGACGGACCCGCCACCGCGCCAACCCGATCAACCCAACACCGGCATCGGTCACCGCACGGTGGCGTGTCCACCCGCCACGCAAGGCAGAAGCCCGCGGTCTGAGTGAGCCCCGACGCCACTCACCCGGGCCTGGGCTGCGGGAAGTGAGCGTGCGCATCGACAGCAATGATCAAGACTCACGTCAGCGGCCTCACCGGTCTGCATTCCCCCGGTGACCGCGCTGCGGGACCGGGTGGCACGACGAGCGGCGTGCCCGGTCGACACCATCCGAATACCCTCCCCTATCCGCTCGCCAAATCGGGATCCCTGGTCGTGATGACATGCCCTTCCGCACAGACCCATTTCCGACAGAAACCCGACGCAGCCCTGCTTCTCACCGCCCGGGGCCGGAGACCACCGCCCCGGGCGGCGTGGTCGGTCGAATCTGGCCGCATTCGAATTCGAACGACGAACCAAACACGACCGGCGACGCAGCCGAATCTTCCGTTTCGCCTCGATCTGGGCACCATACGGCGGAGCCCCTGCCGAGGAGACATTCCAGAAGTTCGGCATGGCGCCGCGCCGATTCGTCGAAAAGCTCTGGCAGACCATAGAAGATGCCGGGTGCGACCTCGAGATCACCACTCAATTCGTTGCCGCATACTCCCCATCAGGCTCCGCCCGGATCATCGACGAAAACCATGACGCACAGTAGAAACCAGTCAGCACGAACTCACCCCAGGCCCCGCCCACCGCATCCCCATCGACGATCGCAATCTCCCTTCGGGTGTGATCAGGATCGATGTACGCCTGCATCGCCCGCACCCGCAACGTGATGATCGCCAGTGCGTCGAGCGAGATTCTGAAGAAGCGCAACACCGAGGAGATCTTCGGCCACCGCTTCAAGAAACGCCGCGAACAATCCGCTGATGAACACCGACCAGACCCGGCTTCACCGCGATAGCTCCGCAACGAGGGCCACTTCGATGACGATTCTGTACTGGTCGGACTGCTATCCGGTCTCCGTGGAGAATCGGATAGATCATTTCAGAGGACCGGTGCGATTGGGAGGCCTCGAAGTGGGTAGTCGACGAGGGCCTGTCAACGACGAGTTGGAATTGACATCTCACTGCTGAAATCCCTGTTGGGTGACTGTGGCGACGAGATCCCCTGAGTCGGAGTAGATCAAACCGCGTGCGGTACCTAGCCCGTCTGCGGTGCTGTGTGGACTGTCTTGAACGTACAACAGCCATTCACCTATGTGCACGTCTTGGTGAAACCACAAGGCGTGATCGACACTTGCCACCTTCTGTTCGCCGGAACGGCGAAGGTCGCCACGTGTATTTGCGATGACAGGAAGTAGCGACCGATCGGACGCAAACGCCACAATCGCCCGGTGCAGATTCTGTGATGCCGTAGACCTGAGCGCTTCGGCACGGAACCAGAAACGCCGAAGCGCCGGATCGTCGGTGTGGTCTATGTACCTCACATCCAACGGCCTGGATGCGGTGCGCCACCGGGTGCGAGTCGGCCAATTCATCCCGTCCGGAGGTACCGAGGGGTCCCGGTGCCGCTGATGAAGTGGCAACAACGATTCGGGATCGGGCGACGGCGGCGGGGACTTGGAGACCACCTCTTGCAGCGGACGAGCCTCGGTAAAGGATGCTTGGAAGGTCATCAGTTCCCTAGCTCCCTGGCGTGCGGTGACCGATCGGGTCGAGAACGATCTCCCGTCCCTGATACGGGTGACGGAATAGTTGATGGACTCCCCCGGCCGTCCGGGACGCAGGAAGTATGCATGCAGCGAGTTCGTTATTCGGCTGTCGTCCACTGTGCCGGTAGCCGCGAGAAGCGCCTGGGCCAGCAGGTGTCCGCCGAAGACTCGTTGATCGAAACCGTCTGGTGGATGTCCGACGAAGCGATCCGTATCGAGCGCAGTCAGCGCCAGTCGATCGGCGAGTGAGGTCGTGTTCACGACGCCGCAGATAGATGAGTCGTCGCCGTCCAGGCAATCGGTGGGGCCCGTCAGCTTGTCATCGGCTGGTCGAACGCTGGTTCCTGTCTCCATAGACAGTACTCTATAGAGTATGTAACTATGGTCACAAGGCAAGGAGGCCGGTGATTCGTCGCACTTCGAATCCGGTCGCTCTGCCGCTTCGGGCCTGGGGTGCATCACCCTTTCGCACTATTCGCTGCACAGGAGTTGACAGTTATGCAGAAGCAGTCAGATTCGGCTATCGCGAGACCGCTGCTCGCGCCCAGGAGTGTGGCCATTGTGGGCGCCTCGGATGATCCGTCGAAGACGACGGCCCGGCCGCAGCAGTTCCTGGCACAGGCCGGATATGAGGGGCAGGCCTATTTCGTCAATCCGCGGCGGGAGACGGTGCAGGGGGTGAAGGCATGGCCGAGTTTGTCTGCGCTGCCGGAGGTTCCCGAGCACGTGTACGTCATGACCGGTGCGGAAGCCGCGATCGAGGCGGTCCGGGAGTGCGCCCATCTGGGCGTCGCCGTGGCGACCGTGCTTTCGTCCGGTTTCGCCGAGGAAGGCCCTGAGGGGCAGGAACGGGAAGATCGCCTGCGTGCCGCGGCGGCGGAAGGCACCGTGCGGGTGGTGGGTCCGAGCAGCCTGGGCGTGGTCAATCCCCGCAACGGTGTGATGCTCACGGGCAACGCCGCGTTCGGCGAACCGGACATCCCGAAGGGCGGCATCTTCGTGGCATCGCAGTCCGGCAGCGTGATCGGGTCCCTGGTCAGCCGGGCACGCGGTCGGGGAATCGGGTTCGCCGGCCTGGTGTCGACCGGCGGCGAGGCCGACCTGTCGCTGGGCTCGATCTGCGAGGCCACCCTCGACGATCCCGGGGTGACCTCGTATGCGTTGTTCCTCGAATCGCTGCGCCATTCCGAGGACCTGGCGTCGTTCGCGTATGCCGCCCAGAAGGCCGGTAAGCCGGTTGCGGTGTACAAGCTGGGCCGTTCGGAAGAGGCTGCCGCACTGTCGGTGTCACACACCGGCGCGCTGGCCGGTGAGGACAGCGAGTCGGAGGCCTTCTTCCGGGCCTGCGGTTTCGCGCGGGTGAGCAACTTCGAGTCTCTGGTCGAGGCGCCGGCTCTGCTCGCGCGGGTCGGGACGGCCGACCAGCCGCGGACACCGCGGATCGGTGTCGTCACCACCACGGGCGGCGGCGCGGCGATCATGGTGGACCAGTTGGCCATTCGGGGAATGACGATCGCCGGTCCCAGCGAGCAACTGGTCACCGACATGGTGGCGGCCGGCGCGCCGATTCCGCACAGCTTGATCGCGGACCTGGGTCTGGCCGGCGCCCGACACGACGTGGTGACCACAGCGCTGCGGTTGCTCCAGGACAGCGGTGAGTTCGATCTGATCGTCTTCGTCATCGGTTCCTCCGCCCGTTTGAACCCGGAACTGGCCGTGCAGGCGATTTCCGAGAGCGGGGAGCATGAGGTTCCGGTGGTGGCGTTCGCGTTGCCCGAGGCGCCCGAGGCCGCCGAACTCCTCAATCGTTCCGGTGTTCCGGCGTTCCGGACTCCGGAGTCGTGCGCCGATGTGGTGGCGGCGGCGTTCACGCGTGTGTCGGCGACCATCGGTGAGGGTGCTCGCTTCGCCGTCGATGCGGCCGCGAACACCGAAGTCCTCGACGAAAAGGTGTCGGCGGATCTGCTGACGCGCCAGGGTGTGGCCTTCGCGCCGTCGGTGGCGGTGTCCATCGACGAACTCGACAACGACCTCGCGCTTCCGTTCGCCTATCCGGTTGTCGTGAAGGTGCTCTCGGACAAGGTGCCGCACAAGAGCGATGCCGGCGGCGTGGTACTCGGGGTAACCGATGGCGAGGGAGTGCGGCGCGCGGCCCGGGAGATCGTGGCCAACGTCGCCGGGTACGACCCGGGCGTGGTGGTCGACCGAGTGCTCGTCCAGAAGATGGCGCCGCGGGGTCTGGCGGACGCTCTCGTGGGGTACCGGGTCTCGCCCGATGTCGGGCCGATGGTGTTGCTGTCGACCGGTGGTGTGCTCGCCGAGATCTTCGCCGACTCGGCGGTGCGGCTGGCGCCGGTGGATGCCACGACGGCGCGCGAGATGATCAACGAGGTCAAGGGGTTGTCGGTCGTCACCGGGTACCGCGGTCTGCCCGAGGGTGACGTCGCGGCCCTGGTGGAGACCATCGTCGGCCTGTCCCGGCTGGCGATCGACGATCCCGACATCCTCGAGGCGGAGGTGAACCCGTTGTCGATCGGTGCCGCGGGCGCGGGTGTGGTTGCGCTCGATGCTCTCGTTCGGCGGATCCCGGCCGAAGGCACCTCGGCGGCCACCGAGTCCGTGGCGGTGCCTGCGCGAAGCTGACGATCCTCCAGCCGGCTGCCACCTGCCACATCCTTCGGGGATCGGGCGGGTGGCAGC
>NZ_LTCZ01000109.1:0-15631 GCF_001583455.1 Rhodococcus sp. LB1
ACGAGTACTTCACCGGCCCGGGGGCCCTCGATGGTGATCGGTTCGAGGGTGAACTCGGTGTGCGGTTCTCGCGCGACTGCTGCGAGTGCTTCCATCATCAATACTCCAGGTGTGGGGCCGGCGCGTGAGGGCCGGCAGGTATCGAACGGGTCTCGCTATGCTCTGGTGGTCGACGCATCGTCCAGTGACAGAACCGATTCCGGTTTCGGGTCGAATCCCGTAGGGAGATACCACGCGCGTTCGAATGCGATGCGTTCCGCACTGATGTCGACGATGGCGCGTTCGATGTCGGCGGCGGCAGATGTCTCCAGGTCTGCGCGCAGAACTGCCGTGATCTCGGCGGAGACCCGGTCCGTGGCCTTACCTAGCGTGTCGGTTCGGGCGATCGGATTCGATAGCGCTCGGCCCGCGTCCTCGACGGCCGCCCTGAGCGCGTCGGCCGCCCGCGATTCTCCGAGCCGGTCGATGACGGCGTGTGCCATGCGCACGTGATGTTTCAGCTCGAACACTGCGCGCGTATGTAATTGAGGAAGGCGCGTCGCGAGGAACTCCAGGTGGAGGAGGGATAAGCCCAGCTGTTCTTGGGCAAGCGGGTCGTCGGCGGCCACCGAGGGGCCGACGACGTCGCGCAGTGACTTGATCACCGCGCGAAGAGCATTTTCGGAGTGATCGGCCATCAGAGCACTTCTTTCAGGAGGGCGGCGAGTTGGTGAGAGAGAACGGGCACCATCCCTCTGACCCAGGCGAGCATCGCGTCCTGGTGTGTTTTGCCGAGGTGGGTGATTCGGTACGCCGTCGCGAGCGTTGCAATGATCAGCTGGTAGGTGTTGGAGATCTTGTAGTACACGAGACGTCGAGGATCGACGGCCAATCCCGAGGCCTCCTCGTAGCGGTTGAGGAACTCACGTTCGGGGAACAAACCGCATACCAGGTACTCGCCGGTGCGGGCATCGACGTGGCCGAAGGTTGCATCGGTTGCCCACGCGAGGTCGCGGTGCCGGTCGCCGAGATGGCAATACTCCCAGTCGAGCCAGGTCGTGATCTCGCCGGTCTCGTTGTCGAACAGGAAGTTCCCGCTGCGGAAGTCGCCGTGGACGAGACCCACGTGGTCGACCGTGGGCAGGTTGCGTTCCAGCCAGTTCGCGGCAACCTCCAACAGGGGGTAGTCCTCGCCTCGGTCCTCTTCCCACACCCGGCGATACTGGTTCAACTTCCACTCGGCGGCATCAGTCGTGCCCGGTGCGGGTTTGTCGAAACTGCCGAGGTCGAGTCCGCTTACATCGAGGGTGTGCAGTGCAGCAAGGTGCGCGACGAATTGGCTTCCGAGGGAATCGCGCAACGAGGGCCCGAATGCGGTGCCCAGCCCACTCACGGCGCCGGTGTCGGTCGCCGGCGGCTTGGTGACACCGGGAACGAACTCGTAGATCAGCGCCGGTTCCGGGAACCACCGAGCTTCGTCGTCGAGCCAGAACACTCGTGGGACGGGAAGCACGCCACGAACTGCCTTCAGGACGTCCGCCTCCTGGCGACGGCTGGTCGCATTCAGCGACTCTGCGGGGTCCATCCGTACGACCAACCGGTCGGTGACGCGACCGTGTTCGGGGTTGTCCCACAGGAGGTCAACTCCCAGTTGCATCTTCGATGCTCCGCCGGACAACCAGCGTGCGTTCGAGATCTGGTAGGGGCCATCGACTTTGTCGCGCAAGAGCTGCTCGAAACAGCCTACGAAGTCATCGAGGCTGATGCGACTGTAGGGTGGTGCGCTGCGCCGCTCGAGCTTGTGCACCAGCATGCGATCGATCTCGCTGTCGACCGGGTACCGTCGCCGCATCTCCTCGATGAACTGTGAGGTTGGAGTGTCGCGCACATCGAAGTCGGTGTGGTTCAGAACGTCATTGTTCAGAATGGTCATGATCAGCGCTTCCTGCCGTGCCTGGACATGTGCTCGGACAGGTAGTCCAAGCCGAAGATGTCGCCCATTTCCCCGTATCCGACTCGACCGCCGTATTCGTAGCGATGGAGACTCTGATAGCAGACGTCCCGTGGGTTGAACGAGTGCCACGGATGCCCGGCAACGGCACTACCGCGGAACTCCCATTCCTTGCCGTTTACGTCGCGTACCTTGATCCGGTTCGACACGGTGATCATGTCGACGCGCACCGCCTCCACCTCGGCGAAGACGAGGCTGCGGGTCTCACCGTTCTCGGTGACGTAGCCGAACCTCAGGTCCCGGTAGTGGACAGTGCCGTCCTCGATCGCCATGTCCACTGCCAAGTGCATGGCCAACTCCGGACCGAAGTTGACCGAGATCCAGGAGACGGCCCAGGTGCCGACGTCGCGCCGAGGTCCCCAGCTGTGGTCCATGCCTTCGTAGCAGTCGACGTCGTACCGTTTCCCGCGCAGCTCCAGGCTGCCGGTGATGTGGCCCTTGACCTCGAAGTGGCCGGTGGCCCAACCGTCGCCCTTCGTGTCGTGTGTCGCGGTCGAGTCGGCCGCGGACAGCAAGGCGTTCTGCATGGGGTCGTGCATGTCGAACGGGTGGTGCAGTGCTTCGAAGTGCAGGTCGAAAGAGCAGTGGCCGAGCACGTGTTGGTAGCGGAAGTGGTAGTCGCGGGGTGCGTTGGACACCTTCACGCTCAGGCCGTTCGCGAGCGAGTAGTCGGTGAACGATTCGGGGCACGGGAGGTGGATCTGGCAGTCGTTGAAGTCGAGCTCACCGGCTTGACGGCAGATGCCTTGCCCGAGTGCCACCGACGACAGTGCCACGCCGAGATTGGGGCGGGCGAGGACGTAGGCATTGCCGAGGATCCCGGCCTCGGGAACGCTGAAGATCAGTGCTGTCGTTTCGGTCCAGGTCCAGTCGTCCGGATCGCGGTCGTGGAATTCGCAGTCTTCGGGTTCGATCATGGGGGTGAGTCCTTCGATGTGAGGGCCGGCGTCGAGACCGGTGTTGGTTCTGTGTTTGCCCATCGTGCGAATTCGTGTCACCAATTGGCAGGGCATTGCGGCTATATCCCTCGGATCGGCCACTTACCTCACCCCTTCGGTGGAGTGTTGCCGGACTGACCATGCCGGTTTCGACGGATTCCGGCGCTAACCCGTGCGGGCTTTGGTCTGATTGATATAAGGTATGACCTTGTCTGGCCTGCCTGTCATCGGTAGGCTTCGCATCAGTCCGCACGCTCCCGAACGTGGGCCCGGGCGCCCCGTCCAGTGCAGAAATGCGTAGGTGTTGTCGAGATGACGCAGATGAAGACCGGGCCAACCGTCGGCGAGGACGCTTCGCTCGAGCTGCTGGGCGCCGATCTTGCCGGCGCGATCGAGCGCGGTCTCATCGAGCCCGAGCAGCTGCCCGACGCGTCCCGTCTGCTGAAGCAGCTCGCACTGCTGGAATCACGTTCCGCCGAGCGCCGACTCACTCGATTCGTGGAGACACTCGACGAGCTGCGCGAGCGGACACGGGCGTCGTACGACAGCGACACCGTAGAGCACCTGCTCGCGAACACCTTCGCGCCGATGTGCGCATCACTCGGATTCCGCCGTGCGTTGATATCGACCATCGACCACCGGACGTGGAAGCCCGAGAGTTTGTACATCGACGAAGGGCTGTCAGGAACCGAGTCCGGTCTCCGCAGCTATCTCGACCAGGTGACCATCGACCTTGCCGATGCCCCCTTGGAGGCGAACGCACTCAGACAACGCCGTCCGTGTCTCGTCAGCTCGCCTCAGACACACAAGCACACCTTCAAGCCGCTGATGTCGGTATCGAACTCGCAGGGTTATGTCGTGGCTCCGGTCGTCTCGCGGACGCGGGTCGTCGGAATGGTGCACGCTGACCAGTTCGAAGACCCGGCGACGCCCACAGATCGTGACAAGATCACCGTTCTTACGGGGACACTCGGGGTCGCCGTCGAAGGCGTGAGTCAGGGGCGCCGACTCACTTCGTTCCTGGACCGCGTCGAGAACATCGTGAGTGTCTCCCTGGGGAGAAGTGACGGCGGCACCCAATCCGAACCGGCGGCCGGAGACGCCGCGATCACCGGCCGCCGAGGCGTCAGCGCGATGACACCCCGCCAGCACAGAGTGCTCGGATATCTGGCGAACGGGTACACGAACGCGCAGATCGCCCGGGAACTCGGTGTCTCCGAGGCCACCGTCAAGACCCACATCTCGCACATCTTCCGAAAGATGGGGGTGCGCAGCCGTGCCGCGGCCGCGGCCGCGTACCGCACCGACGGTGTGCGTCGCAGGCGCTCATGATGATTCGGGAGGACGAGCACCGCACTCTGCTCCGCCTGACGCAACTGCAGGAGGAGGGATGGCGTGCCGTTGTTGCCGTGCGTCGATGTAATGGATCGCGACGAACCCTCACCGACCTGGTCCGGCTCACGGGGCTCGCCGGCCAGATACACGACACTGCGAAAAGGGCGGTCGCCGACGGAGCTGCGGGCCCGGTCGAGGAGTGGAACACCGTTGCCGCACTGACCGTTCGAGCCCTCGAACTGCACGCCGCCCTGATCGACGCGATCGACGAGACCGAGCGAAGGATCTACGCATCGTTGTCTTCGATGACGGCACGCTATGCGACATCCGCCGGTTTCGACGACTTCCTGAACTTCGTCTGCGAGCAGATCGCCGTGGTATGCGATTGCGCACCGGTCCTGTGTTCACGGCTGAGGGGTGCTCGGCAGGACTTCATTGCAGCCAATGGTGTAGAGGTTCCGGACCAGGACGTGATCGTTGCGCCCAACTCGCCAGAACGCCTCGCACTGAACGAGCATCGCCTGGTCCTCTCGGAGGAACCCGGCCTACGTACAAGCGCAGCGCTCCAGCGACTCATGGGAAATCGTCGCTACTACGTGTTACCTCTGGTGGTGGGATCTGTCGACTACGGGCTCCTCTACTGCTCGGCTGTGCTCGGCGACACGCGTGCACTGGACGCCTACCTGTCGATGGTGGGCGAGATCGTCACATCCGCGTGGCGAACCGACAGTCTGGAGCGAGAATTGGCTGAGCACGCGTCCCGGGTTCGCCGCGAGCTCGACGCAGCGATCGCGGATACCTTTGCCGGCCCTGGGAATTCCGAAGCGGGGCCGCCAGATCTCACCGGCCGCGAGAACGAGGTGCTCGACCTGCTGCTGCAGGGCGTGACCAACGCGGAGATCGCGAACACCATGTTCGTGTCGGTCGAGACGGTAAAGTCACACGTCAAGAACATCCTGCGCAAATGCGGCGCAATCAACCGTTCGGAACTCATCGCCAGATTCGCCGAGCGGCCACCGACCCTGCATGCTGGCGACGCGGACTGGGCTAACGAACAGACGACGCGTGGGGACCGTCAGCGACTTCGGGGACCTTCCCAAGAATGGTCCAATAATTTACAGTGTGGTCTGTGACACAAAGGTCGAAGCAGGCAGAGAACGAAACGTCCGCTCTGAGTTCGGACGGCAAGCCGGAGTCTGCTGCCGATTCCCGCGAGGAAACCTCTGCCTCGTCGCTGTCCTGGAAACTGAGGCTGGAAATCGCGCTCGCCGACCACCAGGGGGCGCCCGGAACACTGTCCGGCCTGATCAGCATTCTGTCCGACATGCTCGAGGCAACGGTGTTCCTGCTAGGGCCCACCGGCCAGGTGATCAGCCGGGCCGTACCGGCGGGCGCGTCCACTTCCGCGATCCCAACACTGGAGCGACTCAACGAGGCGGGGCGGTCAATCACTGTCGGCGCGCCCGCCGGCGTCGTACGGGTACCGGGCGCGCGAGCCGTGGACACTGAGTACGTAGTCGCCTCCGTTGTGGACAGCGATCATCTCTTCGCCTGGATAGTCGCCACTCTCGAAGGACCAGTGTCCGTTGAGAATGTGCGATGGGCGATGGACCGGGCGGTAGTTCACTCGAGGGCCGAGTTCCTCTCCCAGCGGCGGCTCGCCCGAGTGGCCTGGAACGCACGTGCGAATCTGGCGCGGCAGATGGTTCGGTCAACTATTTACGATGCAGACCTGCGGGCTTGCGCGGAGTACCTCGGCGTCGATCTGTCCGCAGACCGGGTCATCGCATTCATCCTGGAACGCGGTCGGTCATCGGGTTCGGCCGTCGACGCTGGCCGCCTCGGCGATCTGCTCTCTGAGGATCTCCATGTCGACATTCTCACGGTCCGCGGAACGGAGGGTGTCATCCTCTCAATCGAGGCTCCGGCAGGCATCGAGGATGCGACGGTGATCGCGCGCTGTAAGGCGGCAGTCAACCAGGGTCTCGACCGGATGGGTGACCGATTTGCCGTCGCCGGCATCTCATCGGTCACTCGACCGGGGCAGCTCCGACGGGCATACCGGGAAGCATTCGAGGCCGCGCGGTGCCTTGACCGATACCCGTCGGATACGAACCGCGCCATCGCCTGCGACGAACTCGGTCCTGCACGATTGCTCGTGGCGAACAGCAACGAACAGTCCGTCCGCATGTACTTGTACGACGTCCTCGGGGACCTGCTTGCGGGCGGCGTGGCGAACAACGACCTCCTTCGCACCCTGCAGGAGTTCTTCGACAGCGGACGGAGCGTTCGTGAAACCGCCGTGCGGCTCGACGTCCACGAAAATACTGTGCGACACCGACTGGGGCGGGTTCACGACCTGACCGGCCTCGATGTCGCCGCGAACTCGAACGATCAGCTCAGCGCCCAGACCGCATTGTTGATTCTCCGACTGCAGGGCCACCATGCGGTACCGGGCTTCGAACAGGCGCCGCGCTGAGGGCAGGGCAGCGGGGAGAAGCGAACTTTGGTTCCTTCCTGCCCGGTACGCCTGATTGTCGAAGCACCTGATCGAGCGGTTCGGAGCGGTCGCGTTGTCGACTTCTCCAACGCGACGGCACACGTACCGGGCGAAGTTCTTGACCTTCGAATCGGCGCTGGCATTAACTGTCGCCCAGCGTGTTCCAACTCACATGCTTCGAAGTACGAGTAGCAAGGAGTCCCAATGCGATCCGTCAATTGGACGAGAAAGCGCCGACGAGCGGCTGCGGCTGCGGTGGCTGTAACGCTTCTCGCGCTCACCGGATGTGGCGGGCCGGCGGGTGACAATTCTGGTGCGATCCGGGTTGGTCTCCTCGCCAATCTCACGGGTGACGCTGCACCGTCGTTCGGCAAGCCGTTCGAGCGAGGATTCGAACTTGCTCTGCAGGAGGCCAAACCGATACTGGATGAATCGAATCTGTCCGTTGAGGTCCTTACCGAAGACGCCGAGTCGGCCGTCCCGGCGGCGGTAACCGGGTACAACAAGCTTCGCCAACAGCGTGTGCCCCTCGTCGTCCAGGACTCGCAGAGCCCGCTGGGCCAAGCGGTAGCGCCACTGGCGAATGAAGATCAGGTCGCCCTACTCAGCGGGGCAGGAAGTGCCTTGGAGAACTCTGGCGGGTTCTCGTTCCGATTCACCGACCTAACAACGCCTACGGTCGCGGCCGGATCACGTCTGGCCGACGAGGGGGCCAAACGCATCGGTGTGGTCGTGGCAAGCGACAATCCCTCATTCGCAACTCTGGCGCAGGCCACCGAGCAGGGTCTACCGAACGGGTTCGCGTCGCGACAGGAGGTTTCGTCGCAGGATACCGATTTCTCTGCGGTGCTGGCCAATCTCAGCCGGGACCAGCTCGATGCCGTGGTGCTCGCCGTGCTCCCGGCCCAGGCAGGAAATCTCATCCTTCAGATGAAGAACTCCGGTGAATTCGAGCACACAAAGCTGGTCGGTACTGTTGCGATCAGCGGCGAGACATACACGGTGGCGAGGGATTCAGCACGAGGATTTGAGTTTCCGCAGGTGTGGGCCCCCGGCGGAACCAACCCCACACCCTTCGAACGGAGCTACACCGAGAAATACGGTGAGGTCCCGACGGCATACGGTGCCCTGGGATACCAGGTCGGTTGGATCATCGTCGCTGCGATGATCCATGCGGGGACGAGCGGAACGATCGACGGCAACGCTCTTCGTGATGCACTGCCCGCTGCTTCCACCTCGGACCTGGTCCGCGAACATGGAATTCTTGGCCTGGAGTTGACCGCGGACGGCCACGCCACTTCACCCGGGGTCATGGCTACGTTCGCCGAGGGCGGAACCATGGTCCTCGCCGAATCAGAGGGATGAGCTGTGGACTTCCTGCTTCAGCAAACGGTCAACGGGATCGTCCTCGGCAGCGTATATGCGCTGTACGCGTCGGGTTTCGGTCTGGTGATGGCCAATCTCCGCATCTTCCACGTCGCACACGCTGCGGTATTCACATGGGGAGCGATCTTCGCGTGGGAGCTCACAGCGCGACTCGGCTGGTCCCTCCTGGCCGCGTTGCCGCTCGTCGCGGTGCTGGCGGGGTTGCTCAACGTCCTGGCCTACTTCCTGCTGATCCGACATGTCCTGCATCGTCGGGACAGTGAGATGGCGGCGTTCATCTCCTCGATGGGTGGTCTCATCGTGCTGGCGGAGTTGGCTCACCACTACCTCGGCGGTTCGGTTGTGCGAATGACCGACGATGCGTTCGCCAGTACACCACTGTCGATCGGTCCGGTCCGGATCACCACTCTGCACCTGACCATGGTGTGCTTGGCGCTCGTCATCGTCGCCGTGACGAGTTGGCTGCTCGCCCGCACTGAACTCGGTCGGGAGATCCGCACCGTGGCGTTCAACCGGGACACCGCTGCGATTCTCGGCGTCAATGTGGAGCGGGTCAGCGCCGGCGTCTTCTTCGCGTCGGGCGCCATGGCTGGGGTCGCGGCCTCATTCGTTGCCATGGCATTCAACGTCATCGATGCCGAGCTCGGTTCGACGTATCTGGTAATCGCGCTCGCAGCCATGGTGGTCGGCGGCTTCGGCAGCGTTGGTGGCATGCTCGTCGGCGGTCTGGTCATTGGAATCGTCTCCACCTATGCGACCGGATACCTATCGAGTTCCTATCGTGATCTCGCCGTTTTCGTTCTGCTGCTGCTCTTTCTCGCCTTCAAACCTGAAGGTCTCTTCCGTACCCGCGCAGAGCTGACAAGGGTGTGACATGGCTATGACAGAGTTTCTCTCGATTTTCGGTGCGTACGACTTTGCCATCCGGGATGGAATCGTTCTCTCGCTCGTGGCCCTGTCGGTCTACGTCGTGCTCGGAGCCGGAATATTCGCGCTGCCCCAGGTCGGACTGATGGCTGTCGGTGCGTACGTCTCGGCTGTACTGTCCGTCGATGTCGGTACTCCGTTCGTGATCTCCCTTATGGGTGGAGCACTCGCATCCGGGGTTGCCGCCCTGCTGCTGGCCGGGCTGCTGCATCGCCTCAACGGAATCTATCTGGCCATCGCAAGCATTGCGTTTGCGGAAGTCGTGCGGGTGGCGGTACTGAACCTGCCGCTGACGGGGGGCGCTCAGGGCAAGGTAGGCATTCCGCGGTCGACGAACGATCTCGTGATCTGCATCGTTGTCATTGTCGCCGTTGGCTGTCTGATTGCGCTGAAGCGTTCGCGATTCGGGCTCGCAATAGGTGCGATGCGGGAGGACTCACTCATGGCGAGTCATCAGGGAATCGACGTCGTTCGCTACCGGACGATGTTGTTCGGGCTCTCGGGCATCTTGGCGGGGGGAGCTGGTTCCCTCCACGTGCATATGTCGGGATTCGTGGAACCGGGGCAGTTCAGCTTCGAACTTCTGACGCAGCTGCTCGCCATCGTGGTCATCGGCGGAACGGTATTCGTCACCGGCTCGCTCGTGGGTGCCTTGATCATCATCGGCTTGCCTGTCGCCTTGACCGGGCTTGCGTCGTATGAGGTTCTGGTCAACGGCGTGCTGATCGTGCTGATCGTCGCCTTCGCGCCCGGCGGAATCCTTGGGAGCCTCCGTTCCTTGCGACCGGACCGCAGGCCCGTCGCACCGGACACCGATAGTGATAACGATGCGACGGCGGACCGGGTGACCTCGCCGCGGCGCGGGGATTGCACCGACGGCGCTGGCGGCACCGCCGTCCTCGAGGTGCGGGATCTGGTCATGTCGTTCGGGGGTCTGCGCGCACTAGATAGCGTGAGCGTCGAGGCGCGATCCGGCGAGATACTGGGCATCATCGGCCCGAACGGGTCCGGTAAGACGACACTGCTGAACGTGTTGTCCGGTGTTTATCGTCCGGACTGCGGAAACGGGACGCTGCTCGAACGGGACCTCTCCCATCTCTGGGGTCGATCGCATGTCATCGCCCAGTCCGGGCTCGCCCGCACCTTCCAGAATATCCGACTGATGGACGAGGACACCGTCTCGACCAACGTCCGGCTTGGCATCGCGCGGCGTCCGGGCCTCGATGTGAACACTCGCGTGCGGACTCTCCTGACAGAACATCGCCTCGACTGGGCCGCCGACATCCCGGTGGGCAGCTTGCCGTACGGGGTGCGACGACGCGTGGAGATCGCCCGCGCCCTCGCCGGGGAGCCTCGCGTACTGCTACTTGACGAACCGACCGCGGGGATGAATCCCGCTGAGCGGCAGGATGTTTTCGACACCATCTCGGACATTCGCTCACGTGGCGTCGCCGTGATCGTGGTGGAACACGACGTAGCGATGATGCGCTCGTTCTGTGATCGGCTCGTCGTACTGGACTTCGGCAGGAAGATCGCCGAGGGCGATCCCGACGCCGTACTCGACTCCAAGGAGGTTATCCGTGCTTACATCGGATCCGATTCTCTCGCTTGAGGATGTCGGCATCTCCTACGGCCACGTATCCGCCGTCACGGGCGTGACGCTGACACTGTACGCGGGGGAGACCCTGGCCCTGATCGGTCCGAACGGGGCCGGCAAGTCGACGTTGCTGCGCGGAATCACCAATCAGACCCGTAAGAGCAATGGCAAGATCCACTTCGGCGGACGCGACATTTCATCCACTCCGCCGCACCGTCTCACTCGGGCCGGAATCATCCATGTCCCGGAGGGACGCCAGGTCGTGGCCCCGCTGACCGTGCGGGAGAACTTGCAACTCGCCGCACGTGCTTCGCGGCGCTGTCCTCGTCGGGAGATGGAAGCATCGATAGACCGTGTCTACGACCTCTTCGCCCCGCTCGCTCGCCTGCGTGACACTCCGTCCGGTCTGCTCAGCGGTGGCGAGCAACAGATGGTTGCGATCGGACGCGCGCTGATGGCCCGACCCGTTGTTCTCCTGCTCGATGAGCCGAGTATGGGCCTGGCCCCGGTCATGGTCGAGGTGATCTACGAATTCCTCGGAGTACATCGGGATGCGCTCGGCGGGGCAGCGATTCTGCTCGCAGAACAGAGCCGGATCGCGCTCGACGTCGCCGACCGTGCAGCAGTCTTGTCGCTAGGCCAGATCGGTTTCGTTGGACCCAGTTCCGATCTGGACGAATCCCTACTTACAGCAGCATATCTCGGAACAGGTCAGGCTCTAGGCGTTCCCGAAACGCTGTAATTCCAACCCAATTCACACAACACCACCCCACTCAAGGAGATACCCGATGATTACAGATGCAGACTCCGAGTTCCACCCTCGTGATCCGGACGATCGGACCTGGACCGAGACGATGTTCTTGCCGTTCGTCATTCCGGACGAAGGCATCTTCGGCAATGTCTACGTGCTCGCCCGACCAAATGTCGGAATAGCGACGTCATCGATTCTCATCGGGCAGGGATTCTGCGCACAGCCTTACGACATCGACTTCACGGATCCGCAGGTGCATCTGCCCTGTCCCGAATCGTTCTCCAAGTTCACGCTGGGAAATGGGCTCAGCGTGAACGCGCCGACACCCAAGGAATATGACGTCAGCTACGAGAACGCCTTAGGCGCATGCTCGCTCGATCTTTCGTTCCGGGCATCGCACGAACCGTTCGATCCCGGCGATCCCGAGCAGAATCCGCTCCTCGTGGCCGATCGGAGTACGGGGGACAGCCGACATGGTGACGAATGGGAGAACGGCCATTTCGAAGTGAAGGGGCACATCACCGGAAACCTGGAGCTGCGCGGCAAGCGATACAAGGTTGATTGCTATGACGGGATGGACCACAGTTGGGGTCCCCGCACCGAGACCGGCACTCGCTCGGTAGCGTGGGTATCGGTGAACTTCGGACCCGAACTGGCCGTCCACCTCGCCGTCCTGATCGACCTCCGGGACGGTCAGGTCCGATACGAGAAGCTCCGATTCGGTTTCGTCGTAGAGAACGGTGAGGTCCATCCAGTAGTGGACGCATCGATCCGGGCCGAACACACACAACTCCTGGCAATCAACAATCACATCCGGATCACCGATGCCCGAGGGAAGGAATACGAGTTCTTCGGAACGGCGATTTCGAGCCACCCCTGGTACAACTTCAACCCCTCGCACGTCAGCTATCAAGGGGTCTTCCGCTACCACTGGGGTGACAAGGTGGGATACGGGGAGATGGCCGACATCTACGGGTTGGACTACCTGGCGTCGCGAATGTCTCGGCACGGACGCACACGGGAGCAGATCGCATGAACGGTCACGACTTCACCTGGGATACCGGCTTCGACATCCGTGACGACCCCTCGCCGGAATTCATCGACGCGATACGCCGGGAGTACCCGACCGAGCGCGAGGTCGACACGATACTTACGCGGAAGATGAACCGGCGCAATCGTCCGCCGTACCGCCGCCCGGATCTCGCCGAGATGTCCAAGATGCTCGACGAGTTCCTCGGCCACGAACTCGGTTCGTCCAACTTCGAGGTACGGGATCTGCACTGGTTCACCGGGGGAGTGTCCAAGATCCAGATCGGTTTCACGCTCGATCGTGACGATCCTGCGGGTATCCCGCGGTCGGAGCATCTTGTGCTTCGGATGGACCCCAGCGAAGGATCCAACGCGACGAGCCGTGCACGTGAGCATGAACTGTTGACCCTCATGGACGGGGCGATCCCGGTGCCACGGCCGCATTTCCTCGATGCCGAGGGGGAATGGTTCCCAGAACCCGCGCTGATCTACGAGTTCGTGGAGGGCGTCACCAAACCTCGCGCCACCGGGACCGGGCGGATCAGTGGTCTCGGTACGGATTTCGGCCCGGACCACCGGAGTGTGCTTGCACCCCAGTACCTCGACCACCTGTCCAAGATCCACAACACCAAGGTCTCGGGCCGGTCGTTTTCTCACCTCCAGGTGCCCCGCACCGGGTCCACCGAGTCGGCGGAATGGATGGTCCACCACGCGCTGCGCTGTTGGGAAGAGGACAGGGGTGAGGACTCCCCACTCATGGAGGTCACGGCGAACTGGTTGCTGAACCATCTCCCCGAATTGGATGTCGCTGGTGTCGTCCATGGCGACTTCCGCAGCGGAAACTTCCTTTTCAACGAGGAGTCCGGTCGGATCCTGGGATGGCTGGACTGGGAGCGTGGCCTCATCGGTGATCGGCACCGTGACCTCGCATGGATCACGCTCCCCACGATGGGCCACTACGACGCCGACGGGCGCTACTTCGTGTGTGGCCTCATCCCCTTGGATGAGTTCTTCGATCGATACACCGAGGTGTCCGGTCTCACTGTCGATCCGGAGCGGCTGCGGTTCTACCAAATCCTGAACTGCTTCACAATCATCGTGTCGACGATGGCGTCCTCGTACCGCATCGCCCGGCTGGGCAAGTCACACCAGGACATCCTGCTTACACGAGTGGAGGGATTGGTCCCAGTGATCTCTCGCCAGCTCATCACACTCCTGAAGGGGAAGAACGCATGATGGACCACAGCGAGAACACCCTCCGCGCTGCGATCAAGTCGCTGCGTGACACCGTCGCGCCGGCGGTCGACCCGCACGATCCGCAGGCCGTCGAGCAGCTTCGCCTGACGATCGATTTCCTCGAATTCCTGCGGACCCGCGTGTACGACATCCACGCCCGGCAGCGTTACGAACTGGGCCGCCAGATGGACATCGCACAGGCCCTTCTCGACGATGCCGCGCTGCTCTCCCCGGACGTCGGCGACCGTCTCACCCACGCCGTAACCGAGGCACGATCCGTACACGCCGACGCGGACGCACATACTCAGGATCTGCGTGCGACCTCGCAGAAACTCTGGGCGGTTGTGCGCGGTGTCGTCAGAACCGCCCGGCAGGCGCCTGAAGAGGTGCGCGAACGGATCAGCACACGAGTGATCGGGGGAATCGAACCTCTGGTTGAGATGGAAAGTGCCTGGTATCTACCGTTCGGTCTCGAACCTGATCCCGGATCGGTTCCCCAGTTGGCGGATCTCCTCGACCGTGCCTCCTCGGACGCCGGATGAGAATCCTCGTCACAAATGACGACGGCATTAAGGCAGCCGGACTGGCGGCCCTCGCTTCCGCGGCAGGGGGCGACGGCCACGATGTCGTGGCCGTCGCCCCCAGCGCAGAGTCCAGCGGCAGCGCGTCCAGCCTCGGCGTAATCCGGGACATGAACCGAGTGACGGTGTCGGTGCCTGGTGACGAACGTTTCGCTGGAATCGAAGCCTATTCCGTGGACGCTCCACCTGCACTCGGGGTCCGAGCCGCCTGCAGCGGGGCATTCGGATGGAAGCCGAATCTGGTTGTGTCCGGTATCAATCCCGGATTCAACACCGGCCGGCTCGTCCTGCATTCGGGGACGGTGGGCGCTGCGCTCACCGCCGCATCCCTCGATGTCTGTGCCGCGGCATTCAGCACCGAAGCGCACTCGGTACTCGGTCTGAGCACAGCCTCTCAGGTGGCCATGTGTGTCATTCGCGGATTGGTCGACGCCGGGCTGCCACCGGTCGTCGTCAATGTGAATGTGCCTGCACTTCCCTTTCCGGAACTCAGTGGACTACGGTTCGCCGATCCAGGAGCGATGAGCTGTGATGACGTCATCCTCGAGTTCGAGGGCGACGGTCTCGCGCTGCGCCGACGCCGGAACCCTCCACCCTACGAGGCTGGGTCGGACGCTGACCTGCTTTCGCGTGGCCTGGTCGTCGTCTCAGTGCTCAGACTGCCCTGGCCGACCATCGACGCCGAAGGGCAGGTGATGTCCGCGGTCGAGGAGCGGTGGCGCGCATTCGGCGGCCCCTTCGAGCATGTTGCGGTGGATGGGTTCCACACATGCGCGGTGCAGGACCACTAATGTCCTATGCGACTCCGCTTGCAACCGTGTATCTCCCGCTGAAGTAACGGATCGCCGCGAGCGACTTCATCGTAGTGTAGGCACGGATTCTTTCGTCCCGACGACGCCAAGCGAATCGCTGCTATCTTGCGGGATGTGGACGGGAAACGAACTCGATGCTGAAGAGATCGTCCTTGCATGCAAGGTGGCGGGCTGATGCGATTCGGCCGCGAACGTAGCCTACTGATCCTCCCGTCTCGATCGATTCCCCGGTTAGGTCAGCGCGGGCGGGTGCAGAGTGCGTGGTGAGATCGGTGTCAGCGGGCATGTAATTCCCCAGGTTGAGGGGTTTGTCCGTCACGTAATTGGATCTGGCGCAAATTTCGTGAAGCCGCTTGGCGTGTCACTGACCTGCACCGGAGAGGTCGGGTGAGGATTCTCCGGGTGCGCTGAAGAGGTTGTGCGGGTCCTGCTCCCGCATTTGGCAGGTATCGATGTTGTCGGTGTTTGGCGAGTCGGGTCGACGATCCGGATCGAGGCCCGTTCCCGAGGTGACCGAGCGTGGTGTCCGCGGTGCGGCGGTGAAGCCGC
>NZ_LTCZ01000109.1:15643-19860 GCF_001583455.1 Rhodococcus sp. LB1
GATGTCCGGGCCCGCCGGTTTCTTCTGCGACACTACTGGCGGTTTGTCCCTCGTCGACGGCGGCGCGCTCGTCGTCGCTGAGTGGGATCGCGGCGAGCATACGCTGGAGATTGTCCTTGGCCTCCAATAGTTGTCCCTTGCCAGATGCCTTGGGGGCGTAGAAGTCGCAGCGGGCGCACGCCATCCTGTGTGGGCATTGCTCGAAGAACGTGTAGGTGCAGTATCCGTGTCCGAGGTCGTAGTACTGCCATGGCGTGTCGTCACCGGCTGCGGCGCCGGAGGTGACGGCATCGCGATCGATGAGGACCTCGATGGTGCGGACGTTGCGGGAGAAGTATCCGGCGTCGGTGTAGGCCCGTGTCAGCGTGGTGGGGCTAATTTTTGCGTAGTACTGGGTGGATTGCGGTGAGCGGTGGCCGAGCCAGGCTTGCAGTTCGAACAGGGTCATCGGTTCCTTGGCGTTGTAGAGCTGGCTGGCGATCGTGGATCGTGCTCGGTGGCTGGTGATGTTCCCTCGGACGTCGGCGGTCGGGACACCGGCCTTGTGGCAGAGCATCGGGATGACCGTGTTGTTGATGTAGGACGAGGAGACCCGGCGTGCGCGGAAGGCGAACAGCAGGTCGACTCGTTCGCCGGTGCGGCGGTCGTGAAACTGCGGTTGTGAGGGGCGCATCGCGTGCCAGGTGTCGAGGGCCTGGCCGAGGATCGGGTCGACCGGCTTGGTGAACGCGGTGCCGGTCTTGTGCGCGGGGACATCGAGCAGGCAGACCGCGTCACGCGCCAGCACCTGATCGGAGTCGCCGACGATGGGGGTGTCGTCGTGCTGCCAGCGGATGCAGCCGACCCGCAGGCGGGCGATCTCGTCGCTGCGCAGTCCGGAGAACAACCAGGACAGTGTGATCGCGTGGACCAGTTCGAACGGGTAGAAGTGCCCGGATTGTGTCTCGGGGAGATCGGCGTGCGACAGATTCAGTCCCGCCCAGAGCAGCTTCGCCCAGATGTCGTCGGCGATCACCCGGGGGTTCGGGCCGAGCAGCGCTGTGATGCTGCGTGGAGTGGCCAGTGCGCGCCCAGGATCGAAGCGTCGGGGTAGCCATTCCCATTCCTGACAGTCAGTGAAGAACCTCCGGATCGCCGAGAGGTGACCGTCCTTGGTCGACGCCGTCAGTGGAGTGCCGAGGCGCTTTTCGAGTCCGGTGGTGCGGTGCACGTAGTCGCCGACGTTCATCCGGTCAGCGCGGCGACCCAGGTCGCGCAGGTCTGCCGGGTCCACGCCGTCGGATCGGCGGCGTCGGGATGCTCGGCTGCGCTCCAGCGGCCGACCTTGAGCAGGCGGGACCGGACGTTGCCGCGTGCCCGCGGCGTCAATGTCGAGGTCGCGTACCAGCGGTCGACCCACTGCTGCCAGATCTGCGCATCGCCGGCCGCCCGCGCAGTGCCACGACCGGTCGTCGCGGACGGCTGGTCACAGAATCCCAGAGCATTCACCGCCCGCTGCACGGCATGCAGAGCGTTCAGCCGTGCGCCGCCGAGCAGTCCGTCACGGCGGACCCGATCGAACAGGTCGGTGCCAAGGTCCTCGAGGTGCGGGCTGCAGTTGAGCAGGAACAGCAGGCAGGCCACCATCGGTAGCAGCGTGTCGTCGCCGTGTCCGAGCCGATAACCCCACTCGGCGAGCACCTGACGAACCCGGGCGATCTCGCCGTTGACTCGGTCGCGCCCGAAGATCCGCCGCGACAGGGTCAGTCGTTGGAAGCTGCCGAGCCGGTGGAACTCAGTGAACGAGCCCAGCAGGTAGGCATGCGCCGCGAGGTAGGGGCGGACCTCGTCGCCGGCCCAGGCGGGTGCGTTCCGGCGGAACTCGGCCTGGTCACGGCCGAGCAGATGGAACCATTCCTCCGCGGTCCAACCCCAGAACGTCCGCCGGACTTCGGCGCATCGCACCAGCAGCACCGCGACCGCATCGGCCATGGCGCGCCGCCGATGGGCGGTGGCCGGGGAATCGAGTCCTGCGTTGACCGTTTCCAGCGGTCGCAGCAGTCGTCCGATCACGCGCCAGCCCGGCGCGTTCGGATCGTGATACTGCAGCCGCCGCAGGTTGCGCACGCCGTGTTCACCGATGGCCCTGACCTCGTCGTCTCGGACCTCGATAGTGGTGTCGAAGTGGTGCGCGACGAGCGGTGAGCATTAACGTGATTCGGAGTCCGGGTTGGCGTTGCCCGACAGCGGCGCGGTCACCGCGGCGTTCCTGGGGTCGGGGCGTCCATGCCTGTGAGCATTGCGATGCGCCAGGCGTGGATGTGGTCCATGCCGCGGCCGAGTTTGTCGGCCAGATCCCGCCCGGACAGGTGGATATATCGCAGCGTCGAGTCCGTATGGCGATGCCCGGCGAAGGTCGCAATCGTGTGCAGTTCCCAGCCCATCCGGGCCAGATCGGTCAGACACAGATGCCGAGTGGTGTGCGTGGAGAACCGCGGAACATCGGCGGCCAGGGCAATCCGTCGCACCACCTTCGACCACGTCCACAGACTTTGGCGGCTGGGCATGATTGCGGCGGGACTCCGACAGGAACAGCGGTCCGCGTGCCCTGCTCAGGCTCGCCCGGTGCGCGAGATAGTTCGACAGCAGCACCCCGGTCGCAGCCGAATACGGCACGACCCGCTCGAGCCGGTTCTTCGTCGTCTCCGCCCTGATCCGCAGGGTGCGGTGGGCCGGGTCGAGATCGCCGGTACGCAGCGAGCACAGCTCCTCACGGCGCAGCGCGGCATCGTAGGCCAGGGCGAGCATCACGCGGTTGCGGACAGGCTCCACGGCGGCGACGGCCAGGATGTCCGCCCACTGCCGCTCGGTGGGAATCCACGGCAGCTTCGTCAACCGAGGCACCAACCCACGCTGATTCCCGCCGCCCCGTCGGCCGGGCGTGAAACGGCCCCGACCAACGGGATTGGACTCGCGCAACCCCTCCTCCATTAGGTGGTCGTAGAACAGCCGCACCGGCACCAGCCGCTGCTGAATCGTGGCATTCGCCAGCCCGGATCCGGAATCGAGCGACACCACATTCGCGCCACGGCGGCTGGGCCGGTCGGTCAACTCCCGCACATAGACGCCGACATGCGCCCGGCTCGCCGTGAGCAGGTCGACACCCTCCCGCTCGCACAGCTCCAGATACTCGGCAAGCCCCCGTGCGTAGGCGTCGATCGTCCGAGGCGCCCTCCCGAGATCGGTCCACACCCGCAGCCATCCGGCCGCCTGCACATGCCGGCTCAACACCGGCCACTTCTCCTCCAACACCACCGTGCCGTTCAAGCCATCTCCTCAGTTCCGTGGTCAACACCGAGGAGACATGATCATCCCCCCGGCCAGATTCCACGTAACTTATAAGATGCTCAAACGGCAGATGTACGGGCGAGCCAACTTCGACCTACTCCGCAAACGCGTCATACATGCCGGATGATCAAGCGCCCCATAGTAATCACGAAATTTGCGCCAGATCCACGTAAGGTTCTGTCTGCCAATTGTGGAGTAGGTGGGTTGTGATTGTTGAGGCGAGAGGGATGCGCCGTCGCGAACCTTTTCGGTGAACAATCGATCTTCCGACAGTTTCCGCGAGTCCAGTTTGTGTGGAGCCACTCCGAAAGCGGCGCCACACTCTCCAGGCAGTGGACTGAGACAAGTCGAGATGCTCCGTCGTCAATCGCGTCGACCAATGGGTCGCGTCCGTCGGAGTCGACTCGAGCGTGTCCTACGCAGGGACGGAACTCACGGCACAGCGTGATCTGCGATTCGTCCAGCAGACCTCGAGGCCCTCGGAACCGGGCGTCGAGATCGGGATCGGTGACCCGTCTTCGACCGTCCCCGTGGAAGCAGTCGCGGTGATCAACTCTTTGATCTTTGCATCGTCGACTGTCCGCGGCCGACCTGGGCGTGGTTCGTCGAGCAAGTCCGTCACATCGAGCGTCGACAGACCTGTTCCGCCGTCGCCTCACCGTCGATCGGTCGAGCTCGAGCCGTTGCGCTACTCCTGAATTCGATATATGACATCGGCGCACGCCAACACGATCTTCGAACCCATCGCCAATCCCGCAGCACTCTTACGCCGACGGGCCAGCCTTCCAACTCGGTCCGCTCGGCGTCACTGAGAATCATCACCGCAGCACGCGGTCCCCGAGTCGACAGTATCAACGGGTGGCCAATTAACCTGGATGCACCGATCTGGA